>BGZN01000032.1 GCA_003864455.1 Candidatus Termititenax aidoneus
AAATACACGAAAAATCGAGCATTTTCTTTGTCTTAAAAAAATATTTCTTGCATTGCTTTTTATAGTCACGTCCTGTGCAGCAATCGATAGATATGAATATGCCATAGATAAAGTCAACCGATTAATGTATATCTTTGATTTTAATGACCAGTTAGATTATCAAATTATATTAAACGATTTAAGTCAGTATCGTAATGAAATAGTAGCTTTTCATAATGCCAAGGATCAAGCTCAAGAGCTTGCTGTACACCAAGCAATGTTTGATAAAATTTTCAAAGGTGCAACGATGATCATTACAGTTGTAAAGGATCGTGGAGTTATTGTGCGTCCACGCGACCGACATCATGCTCTTGGTTATTATTATCTATGGTATGCAAACATCAATACCGATGAAGTTAAAAAATGGCTGAATTCTCGCTCAAAAAAGAAATCTGGAAATCCAATGATTCAAGTGCTTAAGGAAGCGGACAAATTAAAGCCGATAATAGAAAAACAGTTTGCAGAAAATCAAGCTCAATTTGAAAAAAATAATGCCGAAATTATGAGACAACAAAAAGAACGAGAAGCGGTTGCCAGAAAAAAGCAACTAGAGAACGAAAGGATATTGCTGAATTCATATAAGAAAACCAATAAAGAATATTTTAAGACAGTGTATGGTGAAAAAATAAAAAAGGACTATCCAGAACTTATCAAGGAATATGAAGCCGCTTTGAAAGAGGTTAATTCCTGGTGGTAAAACATTAAAATAAAAGGCAGGGTGCAAAATGTCCGATGGTAAAAGAGACCTTAAAATCAGTCCAGGCTGGGCTACGTTGTGTATCTTAATTTTATGTGTTATTGAGTTGGCAATATTAGATTATGTGCATATTAAAGAATATTCCGTATTTTACGAGATACTTAATCCGATTTTCTCGGCGTTCAAACGGCCAAATTCTAAAATAATTATAAATATCTATAACAATGATTGATTCCATAAATTCACAGAATTGGCGATTGGCAAGATGCATATGGCTTTTCGGCATACTAACATTATTCATTTCTCCCACGATGATAGGCGCAATTTTTTCACTTTGGTATTTGATTCACGGATTAAAAAAAATATATAATACTTCGACAAAAGCAACTATTAAAAATAAAGTGTTCTTGATCGGGGTGGCAATCTCAATTTTTGTGCCGGCACTGATGTTCTCATTGCCAACAGATTTGTTTTCTAATATTTTTGCTTTTCTAATGATTGGTTGGGTAATTATTGTTCCAATACTGTATGTGTTTGGTATTTTCATGGTTTCTCAGATTCGTAAATTGCGTGAGCTATTAAAAATAAATAAAGAAAAAGCCGAACTTGAAGCGCGCGAAAGAGAAGCGGTATTAAATTCGATTCGTGCAGGGAAGTTGCCAAAGATTGAAAATACAATACAAATTAACCTGCTCGAAAAAGAACAACTGCATTTTATCACACGAGCAACGCTATCAAAAATTACCAAAAGAAATGGACGAAAATATATTACAAAAGAGGGGCGGGGTGATTTTTGGGTGTCAAACAAGAGAGTAGGATTCAAGCATCCGGCATCATCATTTGATATTAAATACAGTAAAATTTTATCTTGTGATACATACGATACAGACGATGGTTTAATCATTTATAAAAGTGGACGAGAAAAGCCATATATTTTTAGTATTATGCAAGACAACGACATAGCCAATGTTATTTTAAGTGTGTATCTAAACTCTGATTAGCCTTAAGCCTTAAAAAGTGTTACGTTGCCACTATGAAGTGGCAACGTAATTACGAGATTACAATAACAACTCTGGATAATATCCAATATACTATTGCGCCGCCATTCTCTGTATCATTTAGCATAAAGTGCAGTTTAGCCGAAGTGCCAAACGAAGCAACAGTTACAATTTTTAATCTTGGCAAAAATACGCGTAATGCCTTACACAAAGACAAATTCACCTATTACGAAAAGTGGCCGATAACAATTAAAGCTGGATATGGCAATCAACTTTATCTTATTTTTAAAGGTAACATCATTGAGGCATATTCCGAGCGTAAAGAGGCAGATTGGATTACTACGATCAGTGCTATGGATGGCCAATTTGTTATGCAGAATTTTCAGATCTCGGAAAGTCTATCAAGAGGTGGAGACCTAGACGGTATCATCAGCGGAAATGTTAAAGCATTGAATATGAATATCGGTCAGGTGTTGGTTGGTTTACCAAAAAGCCGCCGTGGAATGGTGGCCGAGGGAACGCTCAAAGATTTGTTAGACATGACTGTTCCAGGTGGTTGGTTTATCGATCGCGAGGAGTTGAACATCATCGGAAAAACTGGCGTGATTGGTGATGTTGTTTTTAAGCTCAATCGAAATCAGCTTTTGGCCACGCCACGTAAGCGCGATCGTTGCCTTGAATGTGAAACATTGTTTTATCCGCAACTGCAAATCGGGCGATATCTTGATTTAGAAAATAGTGTTAATCAATACAACGGACAGTATCAGATTGCAGAGGTAAACCATGATGTCGATATTTTAGGATCAGAGGGCGGTTCGGCAGTGACTAAAATCTTATTGTTTATGTCGCAATACGCCGAGGATACTGTATTTGTGGGGAGTACGGCATAATGCTAGAAAATGTCTTTGGCGATAATTTTGCGAATTCTATGAAACGATTCGAGCAGATTATGTTCTCGAAGCTGAACTGCATCAGCATTGGCCGCATCGAAAACGTAAATTTTGCCGAGCAAACTGTTACAGCACGGATTGTATATAAGCGTGTATATCAAGATAGCACGATTAAAGATTATCCTTTATTGCTGGATGTGCCTTTTTTTGTCCTGCAGGGCGGCGGCAACTATATCGGATTGCCGATAAAATCTGGTGACTATTGCATTGTACTTTTTTGCGACCGCAATTTTTCGACTTGGTGGGATAGCGGCGCGGAGAAAGAGCCGGAAAGCGAGCGCAAGCACAGCCTGTCGGACGGCATCGCTATATGCGGAATAAATCCAAAAAGTTCACCACTTGGATATGATGGACAAAGTGTGTTGTGGAAGCTGGCGCACGCCCTGGAAATTGATACGCCAGAGAATGCGGAGATCAAGGCCAAAAATCTTAATATGATCGTGGAGGAAAAAATCAAGCTGGCCAATTCCAGCACCGATTTATTGACTCTGCTATCTGGATTAATCGATATCATCAAAGGCATTACAACATTCGGCTCGCCGACATCGCAGCAGGTCAGCCCGGCATCACAGCAACAACTAGATCAGTATAAAACGACGCTTGAGCAGCTGCTCGAAGCGGCAGGAGGATAAACATGGCTTTAGTACCAAGCACATTGGCCAGCAGTTTGCAGACGCTGTTTGATTCGGCCAAGGCGACGCCAATGAGCGACTCGGATTTTGCCGAGCAGTTTGCCACTGCAATCGATGATTATATTAAAACAGCGACTGTGAACGTAACCGCAGTGCAGCCAGGCACTGGCACTGCCACCGGAGGATTATCATGAGAATAAGAGCGGTTGACGCGAATAATGATTGGATGTTCGGCGCTGGCCAGCAATCTTACAAGCAGGGGATCGAGGCGCTTAAGCAGAACGTCAGGACGCGACTGCAATCCTGGTGGAGCGATTGTTTTTTTGCTCCAGCAGAGGGCGTGAACTGGAATAACTATCTCGATATCGGCACAAAGGATTTGCTGGACATCGATATTTGCAAAGTTATAAACACAACTGGCGGTGTGATCAAGATAACCAGCTATGACAGCCGCATCTCAGCCGAACGTAAATTTGCCTTAAGCGTAAAAATCTCTACAATTTATGGCGAAACCAACATAAACGAGGAGCTATAAAGATGCCAGATATTTTTAACAGCACTGGCCTAAAAGTAAAAACGCTTGCGGAGATCGTAGACGAACTTAAGGCTAAAATGAAAGATATTTATGGCGACGACATAAATCTCGATCAAAATTCGCCGGACGGCCAGCATCTAAATATTTTCGCCCAATCCGGTGTGGATATGCGCGAGATTTTGGCGGCGGCCGTCGCCAATCTCGATCCGGACCAGGCCGAGGGCAGGACGCTGGATTTGAGAGTAGCTTTAAATGGCATCGAGCGCCGGAACGGGACTTTCACAATGACCAACATAAATATTACGACCGATCGAGCGGTCACGTTAAAAGGACTTGATGCCAATATTCAGGACGTTAATGGCTCTGGTTTTTCGGTCAAAGATGGAGTGGGTAATATTTTTATTCTTGCGCAAACACAGGAAATTTCCGGCGCGGGGACGAACACTTTTTTGTTTCGGGCAAAAAATCTCGGCAGAGTAATAGCCTTGCCGAACACGATCACCATTCCGGAGACGATTGTCGCGGGCGTGACGGCCATAAATAACCCTGGTGCGGCGACGCAACAGGGAATTGACGAGGAAAGCGACGCGGACTTAAAAACACGCCGCAGAATTTCGCTAGGGCTGACCGGCACAGGCCAGGTTTATAACATCGAATCTGCACTGCGTGCGCTGGATGGCGTGACCGATGTCTGGGTAGAGGAAAACGACACATCTATAACAGTCGGCGATATTCCACCGAACTCAATATGGGCAATTGTGGAGGGCGGAGCGGACGCGGATATAGGGCAGATAATTTACGCGCGCAGGGGAGCTGGGTGCGGAACATACGGCTCGATATCGGTTACAGTAATTCGTGAAAATGGGCGGTCAGCCGTTTTCTTTTTCGACCGACCTGTTGAAGTTCCGCTTTATGTAAAATTTGATGCTGGTGTACTTGGCGGCGGCTCTGTAAATGTAGATGCTCTTAAAAATTTTATTGTCGAGACGATCAGTTACACTCTGAAACAAATCGCTACGGCAAATGATTTTACAGATGCGGTCAAAAAGTTTTCTAACACATACTATTCGGAGAATATGCTTATCTCTACCGATCAAACAAACTGGCATCAGATTCTTTCTCCGGCCACGCCGCAACAAAAATATGTACTTAGCACTGATAATATCGAGGTGAATCTGTTGTGAATAATGCTGATCTTATTGATTATTATGTCAGGTTGCTGATCATTCAGTATCGCAACAAACCGCGGGCGCAAGAAATGATTGCGGCTTTTGTGGCAATAAATATGCTGGTTGAACTGATCAAGCAAATACAAGATGGCCTGGATATTAAAAATCCAAATTCCAATCAAAAAATCATTGCTAAAATGCTCGGTGTCGGAGATTTTGCCAACATCATAGAGATTACTCGCACAATGTTCGGCTACAGAACTTACAGCAATTTATTCGTCGGGATTTCTGGCTACATAAATTATCAGATAGAAATAACAGATATTATTTATAATACATATTTCGGCAACAATGATTACGATTACGAATTGAGCAACGATGAGTTAAGGATCGCCAATCTTTTTGCGATATTCCGCAACAATCTAAATCCAACACTGGAAAGCATAGATAGATTTTTGTTGCAGCACTTGCCGGAAGTGTACGTTGATGAAACCGCTAATATGGAGCTGACGTATTATATTCCTGAACAAGCACAACAAATATTTGGTATTTTGTTGCAAAAAAATCTTATTCCCAAACCGAGCGGTGTCAATGTTTTGTTTGATTATGTTTAGCAAATCAAGGAGGTAAAAGGATGGCAAAAATAAGCAGGATAACTTACAAGGTCTTTGGCTCAAGCGGAGACGTGAATTCTTTTGGGCAGTTCGGCTCGCTGGCCGCCGGTTCGCCACTGCACACAAAAGACCTCACTCTAATCCAGGCACTCGGCGCATATCTAGATGGATTATCTGCATCTACTGGAGGAGGCTCCAGTCCACCAGCGCTGGAGGATGAGAATGGAATTAAATATCTCAACTCCTCGATGATCGCATATTTGTTTCAGCAAGGCATAGCGGAGTGGGATAGCGGCACGACATATTATCTGAACAGCTATGTTTCAAGCGGCACATTTATCTATCGATCTTTGCAGGATAACAATTTGGGACATGCCGTATCAGAACCAAATTACTGGATCAAAATTTTGGAAATTATCACTACAGAACCCACGGCGAACAGCACGGATAATCAGCTGATTTCCGCCAAACGGGTTTGGACAATGTTTGGCGCGGCGCTGTCCACGTTGACTACAACGGCCAAGACTATTGTGGGGGCTATCAACGAACTAGTATCTGGCAAACAAAATACACTGAATCGCACTGTAGGTGGCAACGATAACGCTACTGGAACAATTTCGGATACTGGCGGTAACTTGAGCGTGCCAGTGCCTTTGACAACAGTTGCTCCGTCGGGATCATCCACGCAGACAATCGCAAGCACTAGTTCTTTGCGAGCTAAATTTAAAGTGTTGGTTGATAATATCGCGTATTTATTTACGAACAAACAGGATAAACTGACTGCCGGCGAAAATATCACGATTTCCAATAATGTAATTTCCGCCACGGGCGGAGGAGAGGAAGGATTTCCAATGAATATAACAGTAACAGCGACAGCGACAAACAAAACTTTGAGGCTTAGTCTCAAAACGACAAATCTGGTTTACCCAATGTCGGCGACCTATCACATAAACTGGGGGGATGGTAATCAACAAGATGTTACAATCGATGCAAATTCCACCGGCCTAATAACTCACACTTATTCATCGACCGGAACATACACAGTCAATATCGGTAAACCGACATACCAAGCTAATTTAAATCAGCAAATTTATGGCGTTATCATCGATGAGAGCAATTCTAATCCCGAAACATCCGTCACTTATACAGACCAGGCTGTTGGCATGCAACCGGCCAATGTTTCAGCCGCCGCTAAAGCGGCGTGGGACGCAACGTCAATATTTAATCAAATCAAGCCCTGCATGTTTAAGAACGGCACTGTAAACTATTATCTCAATCCAACCGATTTTTCTAAAAAAGCAGATGGTACAACGGCAGACATCAGCTCTGGAAATGACGGAGATGTGATGATAGAAATTCCAAAACTCGGATTATCCATTTCCAAAGATGGGAATGCTGTTTCCGTGAAGCTGACCAACGCCGTAGCTGATCCAAACTTCCACTATTATGCTCATACCAGATATAACGAGGGCGACCGAGAGAAACTTTACATTGGGGCTTACAAGGCTTACGTTACTGATAGCAAGCTATATTCTCTATCAAGTAAAACGCCAACAGTAAACACGACATTAAATAATTTTAGAACTTATGCTCATAACAAAGGGACTGGTTATGACCAAATTTCATTTTACGCTCGGACGTTATTGCAGGCGTTCTTTTTCTTACGTTATAAAAATTTAAATTCACAAGTTGCTTTAGGGCAAGGTTATTGCGGCGGCTCGTCGGCGCAAACCACTGGTGCGACCAACCAATCTGGCATGGATTATGGCTCGACCGGAACGACAAGCAGAGTAAAGTTTTTAGGGGTTGAAGATTGCTGGGGAAATATCTGGGAGTTTCTCGACGGAATTTATATCAGCTCTAACGTAGTCAGTACAGCATTTTCTAGCTATAACGATGGTGGCAGCGGCTATGCAAATCGTGGGACTGTGATTCCTAGTGGCTACAGTACAACATATTTTGCAAAGGTCGCCGGCACTTCAGAATCTGGCTTCGTTCCAACTGCCGCGAGTGGGAGCGCAAGCACATACTATTCGGATGGTGCATGGACGGGGTCTACCACCCCGCTTGCTGGTGGTAGTTGGGATGATGGCTCTGCTGCTGGTGTGCTTTGCTGGGTTTCTAATTATGGCTCGTCGTTTTCGTTTTCGAGCTTCGGCGCTCGCTTAATGTTTTTGTAGGCTTTTGGGGTATGGGGCTATGGTGCGCTATCACACAGGAAAGGAGTGAATTTTAAATATATTTTGTTTGGCAATGAATAGGGTCGTGTTAGATTCTTTACACCGCTTACTGGTGGTAATTGGAATAATGACTCTGCTACTGGTGTACTTTACTGGAATTCTAATAATGACTCGTCGATTTCGAATTCGAACATCGGCACTCACTGTTAAAATGTCTTTACTATGAGTATTCATTGCCTTGCCGCTCGGCAAAACATATAAAACAGAAATCGTGCTGGTAATTTTTGTAAACACAAAGATGACGGCTCGACAAAAACATTTTAACTTATGAAAAGATACGGCAATATATATGCGAAAATTTGCGACCTTGAAAACCTGCGTGAGGCTCACCACAACGCTCGCAAGGATAAGTCTTTTTATTCTGATGTGAAAATGGTGAATACAAACGAGGATTTTTATTTGCAGAAAATTCAAACAATGCTGCAAAATAAAACTTATACAGTTGGAAAATATTTTATCGAGAAAATCAACGACAAAGGTAAAGAGCGAACGATTGCCAAGCTGCCATATTATCCAGATCGTATAATTCAATGGGCGATAATGCTGCAAATTGATAATGTATTTCATAAGGTTTTTACGAGTTTTTGTTGTGCCTCGATAAAAAAACGCGGCATACACAGAGCATCGCGGCTGCTTAAGGAGTTTTTAAAGGACAAACGTGGCGCGTGCTATTGCTTGAAACTTGACATAAAAAAATTTTATGACAGCATCGATCGCGAAGTCCTAAAAAATCTGTTGCGGAAAAAATTTAAGGATGAGGACTTGCTGAAGCTGATGGACAAAATCATAGACAGCGCACCAGGTAAAAATGGCGTGCCGATCGGCTCATATATTTCGCAGTATTTCGCTAATTTTTATCTGGCCTTTTTCGATCATTGGCTAAAAGAGGTGAAGCGCATCAGATATATCATTCGTTATATGGATGATATTGTTATACTCCATTCGTCGAAACTTTTCCTGCACGAGTTGCGCGAATCAATCGCCGAGTATTTGGCCTTGGAATTGAAACTAGAATTAAAACCAAATTGGCAGGTTTTTCCGGTTACAGCACGCGGTGTGGATTTTGTTGGCTACCGCCATTTTGATAATTTCACGTTGCTGCGAAAAAAAGTTTGTAAAAGTTTCAAGAAAATCGCACACCGAATAATACGTGCTGGCTATATCAGTCATCGTAATTTTTGCTCATTGCGATCTTACGATGGTTGGTTAAAATGGTGCGATGGCTACAGATTGAGAACTAAATATTTTCAAAAAATAAAGGAGGCAGTATTATGCAAAACAATGGAGTAGTGAGGGGAGAAGCGGATCAAGCAAAGCCAGTGGTGATTGGAAAAGATACGGTGTATATCCACAGCAATATTCGCGAGTACGATAAGCTGGATAGTGAGGGAAATAAAATTGGGATCGGATATGAATATGATGAAGTACAGTACGATAAAGATGAGTATTTACAAAAACTAATCAACGAGCAAAACAAATAGCCTTGACAAAACTTGAATACTGTAATACAGTATTCAAGTAATGCAACACGGAGGAAAAAGACTAGGCGCTGGTAGACCTAAATTGCCGGAACAGCAAGAATTACGGACAATTAGGTTATCTGCAAGACTTTGGGAGATATTTCAAAATCTTGGTGGAGTAAATTGGTTGAGGGAATTTTTAGAAAAACAAAAATAAAATATTGAGGTTATGTGGTTATGTTCTTTCAAAAAACATTACAGGATTATGCAAAAAACTTTTTTGTTTTGAATGGTGAATGGGACAAAAAACGGAAGCAAAAAGGTAGAGCAATATCGGAACGAGTTATTTCTTTACGTGCTGGTGTGGTGAGAAATCATATAATACCTTTGTGGGGGAATTTTGCTCCGGAAAAACTCACAGCCAAAATTATCGATGAAAAGTTATGTATGCTGAAATTAGGCGGCAATCAAAAAAACTCGATACTTGTATGCCTCTCCGAAATTTACAAATGGTTGATCATGAATGATCTGACAAAAGATAATCCAGTAAAAAATGTTATGAGATTTTCTAAAAATCCGATCCGACATAGGGGCGCGCTGACAGATGTTGAGCTGGGTAAACTTTTTCCGAATAATCACGCGGAACTGCTTAAAATATGGGGTTCACAAGTATATGCTACTGCTTTTCTAGTTTTGCGTGATACTGGTCTACGCCCGGGTGAGCTACGCGCTTTGCAGTGGAAAGATTGGCACTCCGAATCAAAATTTTTTCCTATCACAAAAGCGATCGCTGCCGGCAAAAGAATGGAGATAAAAAGCACAAAAACTGGCGCGGTAAAACCGGCCATTGTATCCGAATTTACAGCTGCCGAAATAGGAAATCTATACATCGAATCAAAAAATTTAATGCCAGATAGTTTTATATTTTTGTCGTCTGCCGGACTGCCACTTTGTGGAAATAAGCTGCGGAAAAAATTAAAACGTGCCTGTAAAATTGCGGGAATAGATCGTCCGGAAATTAGCCCATATTGGTTAAGATACACATTCAATACTAGAATGCTGGAGTTGTTACCAGATGATAAAGTGCGCAAGCTCATGGGGCACGCGACGCCACTAATGACGCGGTATTACAGAGATGCAGATATTTTTTCCTTGAAACGCGAAGCAGAGGAAATATCCAAAATTTTGCCAAAAAACATATTTAGTTTTGAATCAAAAAGCAATCAGCTTTCGTTGTGTTTTTAAGCCTCCAAAAAAACAGCACTTGACAAACGCGCAATATTTATGTTTGCATGTTTTTGGATTTTTGAAAATATTACGATTCTTAATTTGTCCTGGTGTGAACACTTCGAGGGTTCAAATCCCTCCCTCTCCGCTCCGCGTAAGCGGAGCATGAGCGTAGCGAATATTTTGGCGGCGTTGCTCTGCAACGCAGCCAAAAGGAGAGGGTTGTGCCGGAAGCGCAGTTTTGCTCTGCAAAACGAGCGAACGGCCTCCCTCTCCGCTCGCAAAAGGTGCCGCGCCCATGACGACAAAGTTGTTGCCGCCTAAAACAAACCTATCTCTATCCACCAAAAATCATATTTTTTGGAATTTTGGTGTATAATAACGGCATTATGATAATACGACAAGAATATTTAGACCAGTTGAAAC
The DNA here is from genome assembly GCA_003864455.1 of Candidatus Termititenax aidoneus. Classification (GTDB taxonomy): domain Bacteria; phylum Margulisbacteria; class Termititenacia; order Termititenacales; family Termititenacaceae; genus Termititenax; species Termititenax aidoneus. The sequence continues at coordinate 10,988 of BGZN01000032.1, forward strand.
TTCTGAAGGATCAAAAAGTGATCAAGGTGATAACTGGTATTCGTCGAAGTGGAAAATCAACTTTGCTGAAGTTTTTTCGTGATGAACTGGAAAAACAAGGTATTAAAAAATCGCAAATCCAGTCGTTTAATTTTGAAGAGGAAAAAAATGTTGAATTGCGTGATTGGCGAACTTTGCACCAAATCATCGAGAAAAAACTTGTCCCGACAGAGATAAACTACATCTTCTTGGACGAAATCCAAAAAGTAGACAACTTTGAAGAGGTGGTTGATTCGCTGTTCGTAAAAGAAAATGTTGATCTCTATATCACTGGTTCCAATGCCTTTCTACTCTCTGGTGAACTATCCACGCTTTTGACTGGTCGCTATATCTCTTTGCACCTTTTGCCGTTTTCATTTAAGGAATTCGCTGAGATGTATCCAGACGAGCAAAACGAAGACCGGCTTTTTGAGAAATATCTAACACACAGTTCTTTCCCCGAGGTTATCACGCTGTCAAAAGTTAATGAAAAATTAGGCAGTAATTATTTGAGAGATCTCTATGACACAGTAGTTAATAAAGACATTGCCGAGCGTTACAAAATCCGCAATGAGACCGATTTTGCGCGAGTGGTAAAATTTGTGTTTAATTCAGTCGGTACCCCGATTTCTGCGCGAAATATTGCAAATGCTCTAAAACTCAAGAACAACAGTATTTTTCATGGCACGGTCATAAATTACCTAAAATATTTGACGAAATCATATTTAATCTACCCTGTTAGCCGCTACGACATCAAAGGGAAAAAATTGCTCACCACCAACGACAAATATTATGTAGTTGATTTGGGTCTCAGAAACATCTTACTGGGCAACTCACCAAAATCTGACATCGGGCATCGTTTGGAGAATATCGTTTATCTGGAATTATTGCGCCGGGGCGATGGTGAGATTTTTGTCGGTAAAAATGAAGATAGCGAGGTTGATTTTATCGTCCAAAAAATCAGTGGCGAAAGAGTGTATTATCAAGTAGCGTATCAGGTGAACGATCGTCCGGAAACTTTGGAGCGAGAACTTTTGCCGTTTAAGAAAATCAGAGACAACTATCCAAAAATTCTCTTGACGATGGATTTGGTGCCTGAGGAGTTTAATGGTGTGAAGAAAATAAATGTGGTTGATTGGTTATTAGAAAAATAACAGCGACAGGTTGCTTGGCAAATGAAAAAAGTATCATCTGGCGGAGAGGGTGGGATTCGAACCCACGGTCCCTTGCGGGACATCTGATTTCGAGTCAGATACGATCGACCACTCTGACACCTCTCCGCGTGGAGAATATTTTAAGCGAAAATTTGTTTTCTGGCGATACAGTTTATTTTTTTTGAGTAACTTTTTTCAAACTATCTCCGCGGCTAAAATCCACGCGCCGTCCGATGGTCTCGACCAGCGACTCCATGCACAGGGCGCATTGCCCGGTCGGTTCACTGATACAGCGTTTGCCCGGATAGATTTCATAACTTTTTTTGTAAGGTTGCGGTGTGAAATTGGGCATCAGCACATTGGCTCCGGCGCGGAGGCCGTCCAGCCGATAGTCCTTGTCCAGACTGCCGAGCGCGGTCGTGGCAGGCAGATGCGCATTCTTGGTCAGGATGCGCGTGAGGGCGACACAGCGTAGCGTCAAGTCCACATTGCCGCGCGGCAGGTCTTTTAATTCCGTGGCTTGATGCGGAATCAGCGGTCCAATGCCAATCATGTCAAAATTTCTGTCCGCTAAGAATAAAATATCTCCAGCCAAAATTTCAGGAGTTTGTCGCGGCAGTCCGACGATGATGCCGGAGCCGGTTTGATAACCAAGTTCCTGTAGATTGTCGAGACAACGCAGGCGGTTGGCAAAACTCATGCCCGGGTGCAGGCGAGCGTAAAGTTCCGCGTCGGTGGTCTCAATTTTGAGCAGATAGCGGTCGGCTCCGGCTGCCCGCCAGAGTTGGTATACCTCCCGTGTTTTTTCGCCGACGGACAGCGTGATTGACAGAGCGTAGCTCGTCTTTATCTCGCGAATGACTTCTGCCAGCCAGCCGGGGTCAAGTTCCGCATCCTCGCCGGATTGCAGGACGATGGTCTGGATGCCGGAGGAGTGAATCAGCCCGGCGGCTTGCACGATTTCGTCCTTAGTCATTCGGTAGCGCGGCATGTTTGGATTGTGCTGGTTGAGGCCGCAATAGGCGCAGCTGCCCTGGCAATAACTGCTGAATTCAACTATGCCGCGCAGTAATACTCCCTCGCCGCAGTATTCCTGCCGCACTTGGTCGGCGCGGGCCAAGAGTTCCCGCACTTTGGAGCGGTCGTCAGTTTTTAAATATTCCAAAATTTCTGCCTGATTCATAATTGCAGTACCCGCAAAGTGTCTTGAAAGTCCGGCGGCTCTGGCGCGGCGGCCTGCAAAATTTGGCCGCTGAGGGGATTGGTAAATTTTACTGCCGAGGCGTGGAGCATCTGGCGCGGGATTTGGCGGTAGACAATGTTTTTTAGCGCGGCGGTCTGATAGACCTGCTCGCCGAGCAGCGGGAATCCGGCCTGCGCTAGATGTACACGGATTTGGTGTTTGCGTCCGGTGATGATTTGCGCCTCAAAATAACTGGCGAGCGTGTTGGTTTTGAGGATACGTATTCTGGTTTCGGCGGACTGGCCGTCGATTGGCTGGTCCAGAATAAATTTGGCGGGAAATTTTTTTAATAAATTACCCTGCGTGATTCCGCGGTAATGTTTTTCCACGCCAAACTTCTGAAAAACTTTGACGATTTCCGCGAAGGCTCTGGGGCTTTGGGCAAAGATAACTACGCCGCTGGTGTCCTTGTCGAGGCGGTGCGCGGCGCGGATTTGCGGATTTTGTAAATCTTTTTGGAGCAGAGTTTCCAGAGAACTTTGGTGTTCATTGACGACCAACCCGGCCATTTTATTGACAATGATATATTCATTGTCTGCGGCGGCGACAGTATAACGGGGAAGCGTTTTGTGGGGGACAGACCGTTCGCTCTCCCTTGCCGTCTCCACGCTGTCCCCGGCCTGCAATTTGTAGCCCGCCATCCATACGCGCCGCTGGTTGACAAAAACTTTTTTGGCATCGAGCAGTTTCTTGGCTTGGGTCGCGGAGATGCCCAGACTTTGCGCCAGAAAATCTTTGAGCGGGCAGGGCTTGGTTACCGAGAGTTTGGGCATGGCTTGGATTATACAATATAAAAAGCCAGTTGTTTCCGCCGGGCGATTAGGTTATAATAAGCCATTGTTTTTTTAGGGGGGATTTTCATGAACATTAACCTTAAATGGTTGGGCAAAGCTATCGGGTGGGTCGAGGACGACTTGGAGGAAAACAATGCCGAATCTATCGGCGGTGTTTTGCAAAAGGCCTCCGGACGTGTAACCCAGACTGCCGTAACCGACAAAAAGCCAATTTTTCGCAAGCCTTTGCCCGCGGGCGCACAGACCGCCGACCTGCTCATCATTGAGCCGCGCAATCACACCGAGGACGCGCGCAAAATCGGCGAATATCTCAAGGCCGGGTACATGGTGCTGATTAACACTAAATATCTGGATGTGCAGATGATTAGTCATTTGCTGGCTTTTGTCAGCGGCACGCTGGCGGCTTTTGACGGCTTGATTTGGGACATCGGCGGCGGGGTCTGGCTTTGCACGCCGCGTTCCGTGCATGTCGTGGACAAACAACAGAATGACGTGATTTTTACGGAAGAGCAGGTGGCGGACGTTGGCGCTGAAGAGCCGGAGTTGGAGCCTGCCGCCGCGACCGGGACATATTCCGCGCAACCTTACTCCGCCGCGTACTTGGAAACTTAGACGAAAACACTGCCGCTCAAATACTCCGCCGCGGTGTGTGTGTTTGTGAAATCAATGGCTTCGGTTATTGCCGCGCCAGATTTTTTTAGCGTTTTTTCCAAACGTTGATACTGCTCATCATCCATTTTCACAACAAAACGCATCTTTTTTGCCTCCGCATATATTATACCACCGCGTCATAAGCCGATGGGTCTTATGCTATAATTAAAACATGCCGCTTGATTTGACTAGCTTAGTTCAAGTAATTGACGCTTTGCAAAAAGCGCTCAGTTCTTGTGTTAAAAATGAATACAATCAAACACTTACTGTTGAGGATAAAGAAACTCTCAAGGCTGGTGTTATTCAAAATTTTGAAATTGCTTATGAGGTCTGCTGGAAATTCTTGAAACGCTGGCTGGAATTAAATATAACAGATGTTGCTATAGATGGTTTGCCGCGCAGAGAGTTATTTCGCAAAGCGCAGGAAAATAGCCTGATTAAGGATGCCGCTAAATGGTTTGAGTATCATAACGCCCGCAATGAGACGGCGCATACCTATAACAGTGATAAAGCGGCGGCGGTTTATAGCTTGACCGCCGAGTTTTTAAAAGATGCGCAGAATTTATTAAAGGTTTTGGAGTAATAAATGCTGGATGTCCAAGAACGAAATTTGAAAATCATTCAGACCTTTTTAAATTTGTATGTTCCCGATTGCGAGGTGCGCGCTTTTGGTTCACGGGTGAATGGCACGGCCAAAAAATATTCGGATTTGGATTTGGCAATTGTCGCCCAGAATAAGCTGGATTTTAATACTTTGGGTAATTTACGAGAACTTTTTATGGCTTCGGAACTGCCTTTTTCCGTGGACATACTGGATTGGCATAGCCTGCCGGAATCTTTTCAAAAAAACATCGAGAAAAACTTTTTTATTTTGCAGCCGTCGGCCGCAGACAGAAAGTCAGCCTGACGCGGAACTTAGACGGAAACACTGCCGCTCAAATACTCTGCTGCGGTGTGTGTGTTTGTGAAATCAATGGCTTCGGTTATTGCCGCGCCAGACACAGGGGCATCTGGCGGTGGGTGCGGCGTTGAACAAACTGGTTGCCTAGCGTAATCTAAAAGAGCCGCAAATTTGCGGCTCTGGTTAGCGTGTCTGTTGCGCTTAAAAGCAACGAATTATACCATATGTATTTTTGGTTCTGTTGCACTAGCAATGAATGCGCCGTCAAAATTAAGGACTGCTCCTGCTTTAAGTTCTTCTGGTCTCTTAATATTGAGATTTGACATAATAGTTCTTTCGAACATTGCATAAGAAATCCCATTTTTCCCAAACCAGTCTTTATTTGCATTATAAATTCCACTCAATGTGGACGATGAATTATTTCCGCCGCGTGTCCATGGTTGGACTTTGACAGAAAGTGTGTTTGGTTCAGCAGTAGCACCCGCACCAGTAACGTCAGCACCCGCGCCAGTAACGTCCGCGCCCGCACCAGCAGTACCTGCACCAGCAGTACCCGCACCAGTAGCACCCGCACCAGTAGCATCCGCACCAGTAGCATCCGCACCAGTAGCACCTGCACCAGTAGCACCTGCACCAGCAGTACCTGCACCAGCAGTACCTGCACCAGCAGTACCCGCACCAGTAGCATCCGCACCAGTAGCACCTGCACCAGCAGTACCCGCACCAGTAGCATCCGCACCAGTAGCACCTGCACCATCAGTACCTGCACCATCAGTACCTGCACCATCAGATGCTTGTAGTGTTTCTGTTGCTACTGGCGGTGGTGCTACTGCTACTCGTGCATCTATAGGCGTGAATCCGGCAAGGAGTCCTTGCATTTCTGTTGCCGCATCATAATACGACAAAACTGTTCCGTTAAACGTTGTTGTGTTTTTATTATCAGCCAGGGCTGCCGCATTTTCTAGAAAACTGTCAACTACAGCTTTGGGTATGCCAGATTTATTGTCGCCGCTGGTAATGCCTTGAGAAAAAGCCTCAACGAGAGCGTTGTATTTTTCATTTTTTCCCTCATGTTTCAGAATAACAAGTTGGTTCATAATTTCTTTTAATACAAAGGTCTGATGCGCTGGCGGCTGTAGATTTTTAAACAATCCCAGCTTTATTAATCTGCCTAATTCTTGAGGATTACTAATATTATCCCTAACAAGGTTTACTCTATTTATGCTAGGTGTTTTTACCAGCTTGGCGCTGGTAACCAACTCTAGCATTTGCTCTGTATTAGAATCACCCCTATATGGCGCAAGACTCGCTTCAAACTCGCCTAATTGTTGTTCGTTCAGGCCGGAAAGTATCGTGTTAAAACTTGTGATGCTATCTTTGCTCCCTGCGTCAAAAGAACCTCGAATCATGTCGAATAATTCAGCTTTGTCTTCAGGCTGGCATTTTTTTAATAAACTCTCTAAATTATTTGGCCCTTTCGCTTCAGCTAGTTGCGCGAGTTCTTTCAGAGAAAATCTGGTGGAGTCGCCGTCCTGGTCAAATCTTACTAATGCTTGGTTGATTAACTCCACAAAATTTTCCTCGCCGCCTTTAAGCGCGCTCAGCACTGTTACTGTTACGCCGTCGGAGCCGGGAACGGGAATCGTGCGTTCGAGAATTGTTTTAGCCGCAGCAGATTGACCGTTTAACTCTAAAGTATTTATTTCTTTGAGCAGACTGGCCTTAATTTTGGTGGCTTCATCTGTGGACATATTGGCGGTGCCGTTAGCAAAATTGTCTAATATCATATCTTTAGTTCCCTCTGGTACAGTAGGGTCGGCAAGTACCTTGACGGTTGCTTTTGCCACCTTGCTGGGGTCTACTCCGGTAAGTAGCCCTGCCTCTAAGAGGGTGGTCATCTCATTTTTGCTACTGCTGAGAGGTCCGACGTTAGTTACCGTGCTACCGTTCTCATTGTAAGACTTTTCACTTCCACTATATATATGGCTGCCTGGATTTTGTAGACAATCTTGATAAATACTTAATTTCTGGTCAGGAGTCATTTTAGCTAATAAAGCACCTAAATTTTCCTCGCTCTTAAGATTGTCGTAAATAGGATTGAAAGGGTCATTTTTCATCGCGGTATAAAGTGTAAAAGCCTGTCTGGATGTCATTTTGCTAATATCGCCGCTGTCTATTTGACCATCATTGTTTATGTCGTGAGCGTCAACTTCTCTTTCTTTGCCGATAATTTGGGTTAGTTCATTGCGCAAAGGGTTGTCTGATGGCACGGCATCTCTAAGTTGTTCCGCCTTGGCAAAATTTCCAGAACGGATTAAATCTGTAGTTATTGTTGTTAAAGGATTTGGTCCCTCTCCCACGCTGGAAGATAAAGCCTTTATAATTGGCTGTCCTGGTGTTCGGAAATCACGGGTTACGATTTCTGATAATTGTTTGTTTCCCAAGTTTTTTAAAATTGATTCTTGTATATTTATACTACCACCGTTAAATTCTAAACTTGTGCTAATCTTGCCATTCAGTAAATTTTTAGCATAATCTACGGTTTCTTGTTTTATTCCTGGCTTGTTACTGCCGCTGGTTAAATCCGCGAGTGTCGCTGCCATTGCTTCGCCGGATGTCCCATCACTTAGATAACCTGCGATACTTTGGTTACGAGTCTCTGGCGGCATGCGGTCAATAAGTTCTTTGCGGTCTTCTAGACTCATATTCTTAAATTCTTCCGGACTAATACGCCTATCATTATTTATGTCTGCGGAACTAAATCTTGTAGCCGAATTCTCAACGGCCCAGCCGCTATCTCTAAAATTTATTTCTTTGGCGGTGGTAAGTGAAACTCCTTGATATGGTGTGTTTATGCTAGTTGTCATATTCTCCCTCCTAATTTTTTTTAAACACCAAACCTCAACCGACCGACAGAGCGGCGTTCAATGTTTGATGTTTATTAGGAGAAAATAGAGAGTGAAAAAAACTTATGGCCGAGCGTGTTATTCCTTGCACGCGAGGGAATACCCGTGGGCAACCAGCCGAGGGTGAGTTTTCCGCGTACCTACACGAAAAATCGGGGGGGGGGGGGGGGGGGG
>BGZN01000033.1 GCA_003864455.1 Candidatus Termititenax aidoneus
GTCTGGCTGTCCGCGCCGCCGGTCGCGGCATCGGTGCTTGTCCCGCCGCGCAAAAACCTGCCGCGCAAATTCGGCGTGCCGCCCGTGCCGTCGCAAACATACCATTTGCTTTTGAACGTTGCGTTGGCGTTCGTCCAACTGCTTGTGGACATAGCCAGTATTGTGCCCGCCGGCAAAAGAATATCCATTAACGTAGAGGTCGCCCAGGCCGTTACCGCTCCGACTGTCGGGTATTTGGCTGTGTCCTCAATACTGGCAGCAGTAATTGCCGTAACTTTATTGCTCACGTTTTCTGCCCAAGCCGCTACCGCTCCGGTTGTCGGATATTTGGCCGCATCCTCTATATTGCCAGCAGTAATTGTCGTAACTTTATTGGCGCTGTTTTCTGCCCAGGCCGTTACCGCTCCGATTGTTGGATATTTGACCGCCTCATTTTTATTGACATCGGTAATTGACGCGACTTTATTGCTGCTGTCTTCTTTGTTGTTCAGAGCGGTCACCACCACTTTTTCCGTGGGTATTTTGACATCGCTGGCGCTGGTTGTGCTAGTCGCCAGGGTTGTAACTCTGGGCAACGTGCCAAATGTGCCTGCCGTGCCGGAATAAGCCACAATGTCATCCTTCGTGCCAGCGGAGATTTTATCTTGCTTGGCAGCCAGACTGTTAAAGACCAATTTGGACGATGGGTACATGGCATCGGAAATGGAAGACAGTGTCTCGGTCGATATCTGTTTGTTGGCCACATTTTCTTTGGTATGCAAGGCGTTTCTTACGCCCGCGGCCGAAAGGCTTTTGCCGGTGTCGATATTGTAAAGCGCTACTTTAAAATCCGTGTCTGTTCCGTCCGTGTAATTACTAGCCATATAGATACCTCCCCCTTATATAAGTAACCAGTTACGTCTAGATTGTAGCAGATTTTTATAGTAAGTCAATATTAATATTGTATCACAATAAAAATAATAGTCCAGAGAAGTTAGAGTAAAGTACTCGCCAGAGGTGAACATGTGGACAAACCCAATACCGAGAAAGAATTAAAAACCTGTATCAGCACCAAACTCCAACAAATCCGCAAGGCTAACGGCTACAGCATTGAGAAAATGGCAGAAACGCTTTCCCTCGACTACAGCGTTTTTTACCATATCCTCAACGGCACGTACCTGCCTCGCCTCACTACACTCTGGCAAATTTCCAAAATTTACAATATTCCGCTGGCGGACTGGTTCGGCAAGGTAACCTTTGAGCAAAAAACGGTTTCGGATAAGAAAAGTTTGGAGTTTTCCGTGCTGAATAATTTTCGCAAATTGGACAACCCGACCAAAGTTTTGGTCGCCAAAATTATCCGTAGATTTACCAGCAGGAAAACCAGGGTGAATAATATGCGTAATCACCAGACCGTACGGTGATAATGGCGTGTATTAGAAAAATCAGTTAAAATAGCCGCCGAAAATTTTTGTTTTAAAAACAGGAGAGAAAAATCATGACTAAGACGGCTTTCATTTTCCCCGGACAGGGTTCGCAGTTTCCGGGTATGGGCAAAGATTTGTACGACAGTGTTCCGGCGGCGAAAGAAATTTTCCGACAAGCCGATCAAGCGTTGGGTTTTAGTCTGACAGATTTGATCTTTACCGGCGCGGCCGCGGATTTGCAAAAAACTTATAATGCTCAGCCGGCGATTTTGACAGTTTCTATAGCGCTGCTGACGGCCAAAAATGTTTTGCCGGATCTGGCCGCCGGTCATTCTCTGGGTGAATATTCCGCGCTGGTCTGCGCCGGCGCGCTGGATTTCCGCGAGGCGGTCAGTCTGGTGCGTTTTCGCGGCGAGTGTATGGAACGCGCTGTGCCGGACGGCGCCGGCGGTATGGCGGCTGTGCTTGGGCTGGCTGACGAAATTATCGAGCAGGTTTTGGCCAAATCTGCCGGAGTAGAAATTGCCAATTATAATTGCCCAGGGCAGACGGTGATTTCCGGCGCAAGCACGGCTCTGCAAAAGATTTGCGCGGAACTGACTGCTGCCGGGGCCAAACGCGTGATGCCTCTGGCGGTCAGCGGACCGTTTCATTCCAGTATGATGCAGGCTGCCGCCGGTGAGTATAAGCAAAGACTGGATGCCGCGCGGATTGGCGAGCCGAAAATTCCGGTGGTCGCTAATGTAACGGCTGATTACGCGCCGAATGCCGCCATTATCAAAGATTTATTGTATCGTCAAGTATTTTCCCCTGTACGCTGGACACAATCTGTGCGTAAAATGGCAACCGACGGAGTAAATGTTTTTACAGAAATCGGTCCGGGCAATGTCTTAACCAATTTGGTCAAGAAAATAATTCCGGCGAATTAAGGAGAAAACCAATGGGCGAATTTGCAGACAAAGTAGTTATTATCACAGGCTCGGCGCGCGGCATCGGTAAAGAAATTGCCGCGGCTTTTGCGGCCGAAGGCGCTAAAGTGGTGATTTCTGATGTGAATGCCGAGTCTTGCGCGGCGACCGCCCAGGAATTTGGCGCGCAGGCTATCGCAATGCCGGCCAATGTAACTGTAAAAGCCGAAGTGGAAAATCTGGTCGAGCAAACCAAAGCAAAGTTCGGCTCAGTGGATATTTTGGTGAATAATGCCGGCGTAACCCGCGACGGTTTATTCGTACGCATGAAAGAAGAGGACTGGGATTTGGTGCTGAATATCAATCTCAAGGGTACTTTTTTGATGTCGCAGGCCGCCGCGCCGGTTATGATGAAACAGCGTTCCGGCAAAATTGTGAACATCGCTTCGGTGTCCGGTCTTTTTGGCAATTTTGGACAGGCCAATTACGCTTCGTCCAAAGGCGGCATCGTGGCGCTGACCAAAGTGATGGCGCGTGAACTTGCTCCGCGCAATGTCAATGTCAACGCGGTGGCGCCGGGTTTTATTGTTACGGCCATGACGGACAAATTGACCGACGACATCAAAGAAAACATCAACAAACAAATTCCTTTTGGCCGCATGGGGCAGGTCAAGGATATTGCCAACGCGGTGCTGTTCCTGGCTTCGGAAAAAGCTGCTTACATCACCGGCCAGACTATCGCGGTGTGCGGCGGTCTGACCATGCAGTCTTAAACAGGCGTTGACATAATCAAGCGGCTGTTTTTAAATAACCAGCGGCACGGAAAATAATTTTTTTTAAAGGAGGGGGTGAATTGTATGGCGACAGAACAAGAAATATTTGAAAAAGTGCAAAAAGTAGTTGCCGACCAATTGGGACGCAGCCCTAGCGAGGTAACTAAAGAAGCTTCTTTTATTGACGACCTTGGCGCGGATTCTCTGGACACAGTGGAATTGGTCATGGCGCTGGAAGAAGAATTTGACACGGAAATACCGGACGAAGACGCGGAAAAACTGAAAACAGTAGGCAACGCGGTGTCTTACATTTTGCAGCATTCCGGCAAATAATTTTGCTGTGCGATAACAAGGGGCGGTTTTTACTGCCCCTGTTTTTAAAGGTAAAATTAAGGATAAAATGAAATTAAAAGAACTTAAAATCGGAAAATTCAAAGCCAGAATTCCAATTGTGCAGGGCGGTATGTCCGTTAAAAATTCCTTGTCGCCTCTGGCGGCGGCGGTTTCCAATGCCGGCGGCATCGGCGTGATTGGCGCTTCGGCTATTGATAACGAGGAGCTTCGGCTGGATATTCAAAACTGCCGCAGGCTGACCGCGGCGACCGGGGGTCTAGTAGCGGTTAATATTATGTACGCGATTCGGTGGTTTGCGGAGACGGTCAAACTCTGTATTGACGAAGGCGTGGATTTAATTTTTCAGGGCGCTGGCTTTTCCCGTGAGATTTACAAAATGGCGGAAGGCACTAATACGGAAGTTGTCTCGATCGTTTCTTCAGCCAAAGCCGGGTTGATGGCCGAACGGCTGGGCGCGTCGGCGGTGGTCGTCGAGGGCACGGAAGCCGGCGGACATCTGGGTACAGACCGCTCTATTGATGAGATTTTTCCGGAGGTGCGCGCAGCCGTACGGTCTATACCGGTGCTGGCGGCCGGCGGCATCACCGACGGTTACGACATTGCCAAATATTTAAAAATGGGCGCGGACGGTGTGCAAATCGCCAGCCGCTTTGTCTGCTCCGACGAGTGTTCCGCTCCGCCGGCTTATAAACAAATGTATTTGAACTGCCAAAAAGAGGATATTGTCACCATGTACAGTCCGGTTGGTTATCCGGGGCGCGCGATACGCAATGCGCTGATCAACAAAATCGAGGACGGCACAGTGGAATTTCCGGGCTGCAAAAATCAATGCTTGAAACGTTGTTCCTACAAATATTGTATATCCGACCGCTTGCTCAAAGCGATGGCCGGCGATGTGGAAGGCGGTCTGGTTTTCTCCGGCGCCAGCGCCTGGAAAATCAAAGAAATTTTGCCGGCCGCTAAAATTATTGAAAATATGGTGCGTGAAACAGAAAGCGTTCCAGAATAGGAGTTAAGAAGATGACCAAACGGGTGGTAATTACCGGTGTGGGGACTGTCAATGCCCTGGGTAATAGCGTGGCGGAATTTTGGCCGAGGCTGCTGGCTGGCGAAACCGGCATTGCCAAAATCACCACTTTTGATGTGTCGGCTTTTAAGGCGCAGATCGCCGCGTCGGTCAAAGATTTTGCTATTGAAAACTGGGGCGTGGATAAAAAAGAAAGCAAACGCATGTCGCGTTTTATTCAATTTGCGGTGGCCGCTTCTCTTGAGGCCGTGCGGGACAGCGGTTTTGACATCAAGAGCGACCCGGAAGAGGTCGGTGTGATCGTCAGCAGCGGCATCGGCGGTCTGGAAATCATCGAAGAAGCACACAGGACTCTTCTTGATAAAGGTCCCGCAAAAATTTCGCCTTTTGTAGTGCCGATGATGATCGCGGACTCTGCCTCCGGCGCGGTATCTATCCAGACCGGCGCCAAAGGCGTGAATATGGCGATAGTTACGGCCTGCGCGTCCGGTACACATTCGGTTGGCGAGGCTTTTGAATGGATCAAGCGCGGACAGGCCAAGGCGGTGCTGGCCGGCGGCGCGGAGGCTTGTATTACGCCGGTGTGTTTGGGCGGTTTTTGCGCGGCGCGCACGCTGTGCTCTGACTCTAATGACGCTCCGCAAAAAGCCTGCCGTCCTTTTGATGCCAGCCGCTCCGGATTTGTCATGGGCGAGGGCGCGGGAATTTTGTTCCTCGAAGAAATGGAAAGCGCGCTGCAACGCGGCGCCAAAATTTATGCCGAAGTGGTCGGTTACGGCGCGACCGGCGACGCGTATCATATCACTTCGCCGGCTCCGGAAGGCGAGGGCGCCGCGCGCGCGATCAAGATGGCTCTGCGGGAAGCCGGCCTGACACCGGAAGACATTGATTACATCAATGCGCACGGCACGTCCACCGAATTGAACGACAAATTTGAGACACAGGCTATCGCTGGAATTTTCGGCGCGGACACCAAAGTAAATATTTCTTCGACCAAAGGCGCGCTGGGACATTGCCTGGGTGCGGCCGGCGGTCTGGAAGCGGTCATTCTGGCCAAGACTGTGGAAACCGAACAGTTGCCGCCGACTTTGAACTATCAAACGCCGGATCCGAATTTTCCGCAGCTTGATTTCACGCCAAACAAATCCGTGCGGCGGACAGTCCGCGCCGCTATGTCTAATTCTTTTGGTTTTGGCGGACACAACGCGATACTTGTTTTTAAAAAGTTTCAGAAATAGATTGTGAATGTTGTTCTCGTCGAGCCGGAAATTCCACCGAACACCGGCAATATTTCCCGTCTCTGCGCCGGCGCCAATGCCGCGCTGCATCTAGTCAGGCCGCTGGGCTTTGACATCTCCGACCGCGCGGCGCGGCGCGCCGGATTGGATTACTGGGACAAAGTAAAAATTATCGTCTGGGACAGCCTGGCGGATTTTTTGGCTAAAAATAAAGACAAACGGCTTTTCTTTTTTTCGACCAAAGCCAAAAAATTGTACACGGAAATCAAATATCAGCCGGACGATTATTTGATTTTTGGCAAAGAAACCAAAGGACTGCCGGAAGATTTAATCCGGCAAAATCCAGACCGCGCCGCGGTTATACCGATGAATTTAAATAATGTTCGTTCTATAAATTTGTCCAATGCGGCGGCGATAGTATTATATGAAGCTATTAGACAACAAAATTTTCCGCTCTGATCAGCGGCGTTTATTCTTTTTAGTCCGCACTTTTTTTCGGCGAACTTTATTTTTGGCCAGGACCGGCGCGTGGTTTTGCAGGATTTTTTGTAATTCCAATGGCTTGGTATTTTCGGTTTCAGGTGAATGGCACAGCGCGGCGTGTTTGTGAAAAGATTCTTTGTACTGATTGTAATAATAGATTAAATAAAACAAACAGGCGGCTTGTATGGCCAGCAGGCACAGAGCCAATTTGTTGAAAAGATAAACAAAGGGCGGGTAATTCAGCAGATAGGTCAGATCGACATTATTGAGCTGGAAATACAAGAGGAACGGCAGCAGCAATCCGCCGCCGATAAAACCAAATAATTGCAATATGCGAAAAAAGAACAAGCGGATATTTTCCAGGATAGAAACGCGATAAGACACTTTGAGCAAAAAAACTATGGTGAATAGACAAAGATAAAAACTCATCATGATCAAAAGCGCGGCGTCGAGATATTTAGGAAAAGCAAAAGTCAGGCCGAAATCTTTTTGCAGAAAAACGAAAGGCGTCAGGTGATAATGGTGGATCAGCCAGGCGTAAAACCCGCCGGCCGCTCCGGAGCCGAGCAGAGCGGAAAACAGAGCCGGTCCTAATTTATTTGAAGACAGCAGCCGCGCGGACGGCCAAATATTGGCCAGACAAAAAAATATAGTGAACCAAATGAGCGGCCAGTGTTGATTAAGCCAAAAAGGAAGGAGAAAACAGAACAGTAAAATATTGCCAATAATAAAAAAAGCCTGCGGCCAGTTGCGGCGGTTAAGTAAAACAAATCCGCACAATGATGAGATTAGTAAAATAATCACACTGCCGCCGCGCGCAAAATCGGCAAAAGCGAATTGTTCCTCAAAAGCGGTGTCCAGTCCGTAATTGTAATTGTCGGCGATTTTTTGCAGCAGGACTTTATCGCCGACGGCCAATTTTTGTCCGGCTGGCATATCGATTATGACAAAATCTTTTTTCTGATTGTACAGACGGACTTTGACCAGCCGCTGCGGAGTTTCGGCGCCGGAATAATCTTCCAAAACATACGACACAACGCCCTGAAGATAAGCGTTGTCCGGCAATGCGATGTCTTCCGCAGCGCCGAAACAAATCAAACAACATGCTATACCCAGAAATAAACGTTTCATTTATACTTATTATAATGAAAAAAGTTTGCTTTTTCATTATGTTGCTGGCCTTATTGGGCGCTGACGGACAGCTTAATGTTTTTACCGGAGATAAAGACGCGGAAGTTTTTATCGACGGGCAGTTCGTTGCCAAAGAGCAAGTTTTAAAACAGGCGCTGCAGAGCGGCACGCATTATTTGCAGGTCAAGAAAAATGGTCAGGTTCTAAAGTCCCGCACAGTGGAAATTCAAGACGATAAACTGGAAACTGTGGTGCTGGAAGATTTTGTCGATTACAAAACCAACGTGCCGTCACGCGGCTCGCTCGATGTGGAAGCGCTGCGGGTGCGCGAAACGCGCGGCAATCTGGCTTTTGGCGTCTTCGGCGGTTCTCCGGCTTCCGGCTTGAGTCTCAAATGGTGGCCGCTGGAGAGAGTCGGTTTGCAGGCAATCGGTTTTGCCAATAACAATAATACCGTGCGCGATACACGCGCCGGCGGCCGGCTGCTTTGGGCGCTCAACGAATCGGTTTATCAGAGCAGCACTTTTACTATATACTTAGCGCTGGGCGTCGGCCGCTCGGCGCTGTTGTTTGTAGACGAGGCGGACGGAGAAAGCGCCACCTACGATTTGCAGGAATTGGCTTTCGGTCTGGAATTTAGAGTAGCGGATTTTTTTCAGACAAACAGCAATGAGCGCAGACACATCGTTATTGACAAAGATACCTCGGCTCTGGATATTCTGCTAGTTGAGCTGCTGCTCGGAGTTGGCGAATTTTTCCTGCGGACGGCGCATTGGAATATCGAGATTGGCGCGGAGAGAACTTTTACCAGATATTTTGCGTCAGGCGCGGCGCCTTCCACAGATTATCTTAATCTGAAATTCAGCGGAGGCTGTCATATTTATTTTTAAAGGAGGTAAAGTATGCAAAAGTTTTTGGTTTTTTTAATTTTGCTGGCGGCGGTGAGTTTGGCGGAGAAAGGCCGGATCAATGTCATCACCGATTTGCCGGGCGCGGAAGTTTATATCGACGGTGTGCGCGCCGGTGGAGATTCTGTGCAGGATTACGAGGTAGACCCGGGCGAGCATTATGTGGCGGTCAATTACCGCGGCAAAAGAATTTACGCCAAGATGCACCGAGTCGGCGACGGCGAAATAAGAACAATACCGACTGCGCATTTTGTGGATTTCAAAACCAATGTGGCGTCGCGCGGTGCGGTGGACGTGGAAGCGGCGCGTATTCGCGAGACGCGCGGCAATTTTGGTCTTGGCGCGCAGGCCTCCGCAACGCTGGACACAGCTTCTTTGGGCGGCATTTCGGCCAAATGGTGGTTTACCGAGCGTTTGGGTTTGCAGGCTTTTGGCTGGCTGGATAGCCAGCGCACTTATTCCGGCGGACGTTTGCTGTTTTGGCTGGCGGACAAAGTTTTTTTTAACGCGCCGTTTTCCGGCTATCTCTATGGCGGCGGCGGCACGGACAGTTTCACAGACAAAGAAAATACCGACCGCAATGTCCGCACTGCGGTCAGCAACGCCGGTTTCGGTGTGGAGTGTTCGCCGCTGGGTGTGAACGGACTGTTCTTGAGTGTGGAGTTTGGTTTGGAAAAACGTTTCTCCACCGGCGTAAATGTAGAAACTCAAGATCAGGACAATACCGGTATGCTGTTATCCGGAGGACTGCATTTATATTTTTAAATTTGTTTTAATTGTTTTGGTCCGGATAATTTCCTGGATCGATTACTGGTATCGGGCGCTGGCGAGATGGGTACTGCCTTATCCTTACCGGCGCTCCGGCCGCTGCCGGAAATGCGGCGAGTGCTGCAAGCAAATCCTGATCGGCATGGAGCCGCGTATGCTGCGCCTGCGTCCGCTGCGCAATCTGGCAATTTGGTGGAACGCTTATTTCAATAATCTGCGTTTGATCGGTAGTTTTATCGAGGACGGCGTGATGGTTTTTGCCTGTAATTATTTGCGCGCGGACGGTCTCTGCGGAGCGTACAATTTGCTGCGGCCGGTGTTTTGCCACGAATATCCGCGCCTGTTTGGTCATTTTGAAAAACCGGTTGTTTTGCCGGACTGCGGTTTTAAATTTTCTCCACGTAAATTAATTTAGCCAACCGGCCGTCGATGGCCAGTCGCACGCCGTCGACCAGCAATATATAAGTTGGATAAAGCTGTTGGATGCGCAAAGTTTGTCCGGGGTAAACGCCCAGCTCGTACAAACGCGCCAACGCCTGATCCTGCGCCGCGCGGATATAGATGACTTTGGCGTTGACACCGAGCGGCAGGCGATTGAGCGGCAAAACAGTGGCGGCGTTGAATTGTTTGGCCTGCGCGCAGCAAGGGCCGGTCGGAATATTATGCGTCTGGCCGTGGCCGATCAGCGCGCAAAATCTTTCGAGAATTTCCGGCGAAATACCGGACGCTAAAATTTCCGCTTGCTCGGCGGCTTTTTTGGCGGTTAAACCCAGCAGCTCTTTGTAAAAAACTTTGAGGACGGCTAGAGTCCGCTCGTTTTGCTGTTTGCTGTTTCTTTCCATGGCCGCTCCTAGATGTGCAATATTTTATTGACAATCGCCGCGATAGTAAATGCGTAAATTGTGGAGAATAAAAATAGCAGCAGCGCTTTGAGCCAGCCTTTTTGCCGCGCCAATTCGCCGAGAAAGCCCAGGCACGGCAGAGAGAGCGCGAGGAAAAGCAGCGACACTAAAACTTGAATGGAATTTAACATGCCGTTGTTCGCCAGATCGTACAGAGATATAGCGCCGAGATCTTTGCGGAAAAGTCCCAGCACTACGCTGTCCGTGAAAGCTTCCGGCAGATTGAGAAAAGTCTGGATCAGCGGCGCGGTCCAGACGCGGAATAATTCTAATAATCCGGTGCAATGCGCCGCAAAAAGAAAAGCCGAAGCGCCAAGTATCAGCGGCGTAATGCTGCGTATGTACCAATACAGATAAGCGCCGGCTGTGGCCAGTATTTTACCGCTGTCGGGAAAATGCAGCGGCGTGATTTTGGCGCTGTAATTAACTGGCGGCTGTGTCTGCAGCAGGCTGTGCAGCCCCAGAATAAGACCAGCCTGCAGGAGCATAATGCCGCCGAAAATCAGGGCGTGCTGAAATTGAATTATGGCCAGCAAATTAGAAATGATGACCAATTGCGAGACGCAGGGAATGAAAAAAATGAAAAGCAGCAGTTGGATATTTTGCTCGCGGTGTGTTCCCAGGCGCGCGGATTTATTCAGCGCGGCGATTTTGCAGCAGCTAAATAATAAAGAAGGCAGGCTGCCGCCGTTAAGCCCGAACAGCCGCAGCAACCGGTGGCAGGTCAAACCCAGCCGGTTGATGTAGCCGGTGTTTTCCAAAAAAGCATAAATCAAAAAAAAAGAACCCATGATCGGCAGTAAAATGGTGAAAGCATAAGCGATGCCGGTGGTCAGCAAGCCGTATTGTCCCACAAAAAAATCCGTAAAAAGATTATTGCCAAAAATGCTGACAAAAATATAAGTGATGAAAGGCGCTAAATATTTGCCGAAAAGCTCGTCATAAAAAAGATAGACCAGTAGTTTGCTGCCGACAAAATGGACAAAAACGAAAATCAAAAACAACGCCGCGGCGGCGATCAGTAAATCCCAGAAAAAACGTAGCGAGTATTCTTCAAAAAAATGTGAGAACCGCGCGCCGCGGCGTTGTTCTTTTTGCCAGATTTCCGGACAAAGACTGCGCGACAAACTTTCCCAGCGGTTGGCAATCGTAAAAGAATGAGCGATGGCGTATTTTTCCGCCGCGTAAGCCAGTATTTTCTCACGCACCGTTGGCGGATAGGAACGGCGTATCCAGCGGTAAATGTTTTTATTGCCGAGCAGCAGCATCAAGCCGATAAACCGCCAGGAAATTTTTTGTTCCGGCAGACCGAAAAATTTAAACTGTTCGCTGAAATCCTGAAGAATTTTTTCGATAGCTTTGGAATAACTGCCGACCCAGCGTGGTTTGTGCGCGTTGGCCAGTGCTTTTTGTATTTCGGACCGGCGCGGTTCATGGGTCGGTGCGCTAATGATGACCGGCGCATTAAAAATATGCGTCAACTTGGCTTGATTGAAAAAATATTCCTGATCGGCAATGTTTTGTACTTGATAATTCACAATGAACGGAATATTGAGTTCGGCGAGTTGAATTAGAATTAAAACGCTGTTTTCCAAAGTTTTTTCATTGAGCGTAAAAATAATTTTTTCCGGCTGAAGTTTTAAGATCAGATTGAGCGTAATGGTTTCGTTTTCTGAAGTGGGGATCAGCGTGTGAATGCCGGGCGCTTCGAGCAGGCGGTATTTTTGGCCGCCGAGTTTGACTTGTCCGGTGTTTAATTTTATCTGGCTGCCCGGATAAGACATTTGGCGTCTGCTGGATGCGGCCAAATTATTAAAAATATTTGTCTTGCCGGAAAAAGTCTGGCCGAGAATTAAAATAGTTTTCATTTGGCGTTGATCAGCAGAGAAATGTCCAGCGCCGGTGCGGAGTGCGTGATTTTTCCGCAAGAAATGTAGTCCGCGCCGAGTTTGGCCAGCGCGGAAATATTTTTTTCAGTTACTCCGCCGGAGATTTCCAGTTTGATTTGCGGATTGAGTTTGGCGCGCAGCGCGGCGGCTTTTTTAAGCGCGGCGGCGGACATATTGTCCAGCAGAATAATATCGACCGGCAGGTCAAGAAAATTTTTAACCTGCCGCAAAGTCGCGGCTTCGATCTCGATCTTTTTATTTCTCCGCCAAAATCTAAAACGGTTAATCCGTTTTTGTAAGTCACTCAATTTTAGGCCGGCCAAATGATTGTCTTTGATCAGAACCAGATCGGATAAATTGAGCCGGTGATTTTGTCCGCCGCCTTTAGCCACCGCGTATTTTTCCAGTTCGCGCAGCAGCGGCGTGGTTTTGCGCGTATCAAGTAATTTAACATTTGTGCCTTTAAGTAATTTTACTAATTTATTGGTCTCCGTAGCCACGCCGCTCAAATGCTGGAGAAAATTTAAAGCGACGCGTTCTGCCAAAAGTATGTCGTTTAATCTGCCCTTGATTTTGGCTAAAACAGCGCCTTTTTTTATTTTAGCGCCATCGGAAAATTTAGTTTGAAAATTAGCTTTGCGAAAACAATAAGCGGCGATTTCCAGACCGCAAACCAATCCGCCGGTTTTGGCAATAATTTTTCCGTTGACAATTTTGTGTTTGTTTCCGAAAATTTTGGAAGTGATATCGCCGCGCGGCGCGTCTTCGCGCAAAGCCTTGTGAATTAACGCGCGAGTTTTTTTGCTGACACCCATTAAGTTAATTTTAACTTATTTTGGAAGTTTGGACAAAATAAACCCCTGCGCCGTGTCTTTAATAGCGTAACCTTGGGCGGTTATCGCCGCGCGCAGTTGGTCGGCTAGCGTAAAATCTTTGTTTTTCTTGGCGGCCAGCCTCTGTTCGGCCAGCGCGGTGATTTCCGCCGGTATTTCCGTAGATTTTTTTTCGGCTTGCAGCAGACCGAGTACACCGCCGAGTTTTTTTAATAAGTTCGCGGCTTGCGGCGAACGGTCGCGGTTGGCTACAGTGGCCAGATTGAAAAGCACGCCCAGCGCGCCGGCGGAATTAAAATCATCGTCCATATAATCCTTAAATTCTTTTTCCAAAGAAACATACTCTGAAACTAACTCTGTGCTCCCCTTTATAAGGGGAGCTGTCTGCGAAGCAGACTGAGGGGTTGTCGCCGCAGGCGATTTGGCAGATTGCGGCGTGTTTTCCCACACCGCCTGATACAATCTAGCCAAACCTTTTTGCGCTTCGATAAGCTGTTCTTCGGAAAAATTTATCGGCGAGCGGTAATGCGTGCTCAAAACAAAAAAACGCAGAGTTTCCGGCGAGTATTTTTTCAGAATATCACGGATCGTAAAAAAGTTGCCCAGCGACTTGGACATTTTTTCGTCATGGATATTTACAAAACCATTGTGCAGCCAATATTTTACATAAGGCTGGCCGGTCGCGCCTTCGGACTGAGCGATCTCGTTTTCGTGATGCGGAAAAATCAAATCCTGTCCGCCGCCGTGTATATCAAAAGACTTGCCCAATTTTTTCATTGACATGGCCGAACATTCTATGTGCCAGCCCGGACGCCCGTCACCCCACGGCGACGGCCACGCCGGTTCGCCTGGTTTGGCGGCTTTCCACAGCGCGAAATCCAGCGGATTTTTTTTCGCTTCATCAACAGCCACACGCGCTCCGGCGGCATTGTCTTCAAATTTGCGGCCGGATAATTTGCCGTATTGCGGAAAAGAAGTAACATCGTAATAAACATCGCCGTTGACGGCATAAGCGTGGCCTTTTTGCACCAGCGTCTCGATCACAGCGATGATGTCTTCTATATGTTCGGTGGCTTTAGGATAATCCGTCGCGCGCAAAATGCCGAGCCGGTCAAAGTCCGTAAAATATTCCTGAATAAATTTTTCCGTAATCTCCCTGGTGTTTTGGCCGGACTCATTGGCTTTGCGAATAATTTTGTCATCGATGTCCGTAAAGTTTTGAATATAATTTACCTGATAGCCTTTGTGCAGGAGATAACGGCGAATCATGTCAAAAACAATATACGCCCGCGCATGGCCGAGATGACAATAATCGTAAACTGTTACACCGCAAACATACATGTTTACTTCGTTGGGACGGAGCGGTGTGAACTCTTCTTTCCGGCGGCTTAAAGTATTGTAGACCTGCATTATTTAGACTCGAATTTTTTTAATTTTTCTTCCAGCGTTACGATGCGGTGAATCAAATGCACTATCGTGTCTTCGACCGGATCGGGCAGCGTACCCCAATCGTTGTCAACTTTTTCTCCGTTCTGCAGGATCACGCGTGCGGCCATGCCGACTACTGTGGAATTATCCGGCACGTCCTTTAAGACGATAGCGTTCGCGCCGATTTTGCAATTATGGCCGATGTGAATATTGCCGATAATTTTCGCACCGCAGCCAATGATCGTGTTCGCACCGACAGTCGGGTGGCGCTTGACCCGTTTGGTGCTGGTGCCGCCGAGCGTGACGCCGTGATAGATCAGACAATTGTCGCCGACTTCCGCTGTCTCGCCGATGATTACACCGCTGCCGTGATCGATAAAAACTCCGCGGCCGATTTTCGCGCCCGGATGAATTTCAATGCCGGTCAGCGCGCGCATGATTTGCGAGCCGAGCCGCGGAATGATCGGCGCGCGGCAGATGTATAATAGATGCAGAAGTTTGTGTGTCCACACCGCCCACAAACCGTGATACAGCCAGACTTCCCACCAGCGGCAGGCCGGATCATAGCGCAGCGCGGATTTTATTTCGTCGACAAATAACATAGGGAGGTATTTTAACACAAAATATTAGCGTAAATTGAAACGAAACCATTGTCAGCGCTAGGTTACTTTGTTATACTTTAGTAGCTTATAAATGGGGGGAATTATGACGGTTATTTCCGTCATTAATCAAAAAGGCGGCTGCGGCAAAACCACCACAGCGGTCAATATTTCCACAGGTTTAGCACGGCGCGGTTACCGCGTCTTGCTCGTCGATATGGATCCGCAAGGGCACTCCACTCTGGGACTGGGTTTCAATCCTGATTCTTTTGAACGCACTGTGTTTGACGTGATCGACGCGCGCGAGCCTGAAGTGCCGCTGTCCACCGCGACGGCAGCTGTTGCCGGCCGGCTGACACTGCTGCCTGCCAATGTTTTGCTTTCCGCTTTTGAGCAGTCGATGGCCGGTAAAGCCTGGCGCGAGTCGCGTCTGTCCCAAGCGCTCGGCAAAGTTAAAAATCAATACGATTACATTATCATTGATTGTCCGCCCAGTTTGGGTTTGCTGACAGTCAACGCGCTGCTAGCCTCCTCGCATGTGATTGTGCCGATCGACTCCGGTTTTTATGCGCTGTCCGGCGTGCAGAAATTGCAGGAAACCGTGGCCATGCTGAAAAGCAAAACGCAGCATGAATTAAATATCAAACACGTAATCACCTTTTACGACAACAAATCAACTTTCAATAAAGATTTTCAAACGGATTTGCAAAAAATCGCTTCTGCGGAAAATTTATTCAAACAAAAAATCCGCCGCTCGATAAAATTTAATGTTTCACAGCGGCAAGGACGTTCGGTGGTTGATCTGGGCAGCAAACGCTGCGGCGTGGCGTTCCGTGATTATCTCAGTCTGACGCAGGAAATTATCGACTGGACACGGCCGGCCAAAAATTCGCGCTTGCGCTCTCTGCGCACGGCCAATAAAACTGAAGTGCGCCGCCAGTTGGTGCGCGCGATCAATCTGGCTTACCGCGGCGAAGCGCAGGATGTCAAAGTCGCCGGAGTTTTCAGCGACTGGCAGCCGTTGCCGCTGCAAAAAAATAAAGACGGCGGCTGGTCTGCCGCTATCGAATTAAATCCGGGGCAGTACGAATATAAATTTATCGTTGACGGCAGTTGGGCTGCTGAGCCAAATAATATTTTGGTGGTGAAATGATGAGTTTGTTTTCAAAAAAAATAATTGAAAATTTTTCAGCAGAGGTTGACTTCTGCTTGCGATTTGTATTACATTATTAGTAAGTTATGAAATGACGGAGAAATAAAAAATATTTTTTCTCCGTGCGGTGTTGGCAAGCGGCTGGAAAAATTTTTCAGCCGTTGTAAAAAAAGAGTGGAGGGGGTGTTAGAATGGTAGCAAAGAAGAAAGTGAAGAAACCGGCGAAGAAAAAAGCCGCTAAAAAAAAGACCGCGAAAAAAAGAAAATAAGTTTTGCCGGTTTTTGAGAGCCGCTCGTGAATTTCCGGGCGGCTCTTCTAGTTTAAGGAGGTTCTATGTTTAAAGTATCTGTGGTTGTTCCAACAATGAACGAAGAAAAATATCTGCAGCCTTGTATCGATGCTCTGCAGGCGCAGTCTTACAAAGATTTTGAAGTGGTGGCGATTGACGCCAGTTCGGACGGCACGCCGCAGCTTTGCCAGGACGCCGGCTGGAAAGTGGTCAAGCAGGTCAGTAAAGGCATTGCGCTGGCCAGGGCCGAAGGTTTCGCCGCGACGAGCGGAGAGATCATCGCTTGCACCGACGCCGACACCGCGCCGAGCCGCGAGTGGGCGGAACGCATCGCCAAAGTTTTTGAGAATGACAAAGTGGTCTGCGCTTATGGTCCGGTGTATCTGCGCGACGGCGGTCCGGTACTGCGCGGTCTGGCGGCTTTTTTTTACAATACAATATTTTTAAATTTTTGCCGTATACTCCGCCGCGACAATGTTTCCGGCCAGAATTTTGCCATACGCAAATCTGCTTACGACGCTGTCGGCGGTTTTCGCGCCGGTCTGGTTACAGCCGAAGACGTGGATCTTGGGCTGCGTGTGCGCAAACTCGGCAAAGTGGTGTACGACAAAAAGATGAGCGTGGCGACTTCCGCGCGCCGCATTTTGGCGGAAGGCGTCTGGCATTTTCTCGGCCACAATATTTTGAATTATTTGCGCATCACGCTGACCGGCAAAGCCAGCCAGAATTTTAAGCCGATTAGATAGTGTATAATATTAGTGCCTGCGGTGAGCGTGTTTATTTAGCCGAACTTCACAAGCGTGATAACGCGACGTGAAGTGAGGCCCACAAGCGTCGCAGACGCGCCGTGCTAAACTTGTCAGACGAAATTCAATTTAAAAATGGTATAATGTTAATGCCTGCGGTGAGCGTGTTTATTTATTAAACCGCTGAACCTAGAAAAATATCGGGGACTTCAATGTGAAATTCTCGCTTTTTAAAAGCTGAATTTACTGGAGTACATACATTCTGTCTCAGGACAGAATGACCAACCCACCTTGTGAATAATGGTTCGCAAGGTTTTCTAAAAACGCCGCCGTGGGTTTTTAATTGATTGCCGGATTGAGCGTACTGCCGGCGAGTTTTTCCGCATTTTTCTTCTGTGCCTTTTTTTGCTCGAGCGCTTGCAAAAAATCGCCGTAAAAATTTTGCAGCGAATCTTTGTTGAGATGGTAATAAATATTGCGGCCGGTTTTGCGCGGCGTGATGATCCCTGCTTTGAACAGCACATTGAGATGATGCGATGCCGTGGACTGTTCCATAAAAAACTTATTTTCCACCTTGCTGGCATTAATCTCGCCGTTTTGCTCGAGGTCTTCAAGGATAGCCAGTCTTTCCTCGCTGGCCAGCGCCCTCAAAAATTTTACGTAGCTTTGGCAATTCTCCATAACAATCTACCTACCTTTCACAATCATGTTTGATACTCATTTATACCCACTTTCTTTAAAAATATACCTGCCACTCCTGTGGCAGGTACTTCCGCGCGCGCATTGTGAGACGCGCGCGGTCGTACCATAATTGTATGGATTTATTCACCTTGCCGCTCCTGTGGTAGGTACTTCGTCCCTGTCAGGCAAAATATTTGCCGGACAAGCAAACATTAAATTAGTTAACCTTTAATTAACTTCTATTGACAGCAGCGGCGGATAAACGTTAATCTATGAGCAGTTTATGGAGGTTTGCTATGGTTAATTCATCGCTGGAAGATTTTGCCGATATATTTATTTCCACCGATAAACAGAAAGAACAGCAGAGCAGAGCCGCGGCCGCTGCTCTAGACAAAGAGAGTTTGAGCACGCTCGATTTACTGCATTATTTCGGCTGCACGGAAAACCCTTTTGGCGACTCGGAAAATCTACGCTATTTCTATAAATCCAAAGAACACTGGGATATTTACCAAAAAATGAAAATGAGCGTTGAGCAAAATATCTCGCTGGCTATGGTTTGCGGACAGTCCGGCAGCGGCAAAACGCTGATCACGCAGTTGCTGCTGATGAATCTCGACCAGAAAAAATACCAAACTATCGTGGTGCTAGTATCGCCCGGCATGACCAAGTCCGCGCTTTTGAAAGAGATTTTGCTGGAATTGGAGTTGGGGCACAAATTGAAAAACGCTTCCCAGACTTACGATATGATTCGCCTTTTGCAGGATTATGTCATTGGTCTGTATCAGCAGGGCAAACGGCTGGTCATCATGATCGATGAGGCGCATTTTCTTGAGGCCTCGTCGCTGCATATCCTGCGCACGATTTCCAATATCGAGCTGCCGGAAATGAAATTGGTGTCAATTCTGCTTTTTACCGAGGAGATTTTTTTGCGCCGCATCAAGCACGAGAGCTACAATTCTCTGCGCAACCGCATGTATGTACAGGAAGAATTACTGCCTTTTGATATGGCCGAGATGAAAGAATATATCCGTTTCCGTATCCGTACCGCCGGCGGCGACCCGAATACTTTATTTGAGCCGGACACTTATCCGATTATTCACATTGCGACTTCGGGGCTGGCGCGCGAAGTTAATAACCTGTGTTTTAACGCGCTGACTGAAGCGTATTTGAACAAGCAAAAAATAATCACGAATAAAATATTGCTGAAGTGTTTATAAAATTCTAGTTGCTTTGAGAAAGAGTGAGTTTTTGTATGATTTGCGGATA
>BGZN01000034.1 GCA_003864455.1 Candidatus Termititenax aidoneus
AAACCTATGTGGAAAATTATAAGGGGGGGGGGGGGGTTAGTCAACATGGATTTTTCAGCGTAGGTATGCTAAAAATCTACATGCGTGAAACAAAATGTTCCACGGAATCATTTAAAAAAAGTAATTTGGAAACTTTTTTGAAATAAATTTCTACTAATATAAATGTAACGGCTGCTGTGTGTGTCGGCAGAATAAATACTTTGTCGGAGCACTCCGCGCGCCGGTTGCGCGCTAGGACTTCCTCGCGCGCATTGAGAAACGCGCTCGGTCGCGCGTCTGCTGGCCACCACGCGCGGAGGCAAAGATATTTATTCTGCCGGTATTGGCTGTAATACGGTGGCTTCGACGGTTCGACAAGCTCACCGTCCCAGGCTCACCGTCCCAGGCTCACCGTCCCAGGCTCACCGTCCCAGGCTCACCGTCCCAGGTTCACCGTCCCAGGTTCACCGTCCCAGGTTCAGCCGCCGGGCTAGGCTTTTGCGGAGATTTCTTTCAGTATATAATCTGCGCATGAGAGAGCGTCCGATCGGCATACTTGACAGCGGCATCGGCGGGCTGACCGTCCTGCGCGAATTGCAAAAACAACTGCCGCAGGAGTCCGTCATCTATTACGCTGATCTGGCGCGCGTGCCCTACGGTGCAAAAACGCCGGCGGAAATAATCGCCATCAACGAGGAGATACTGGCTTACTTCGCGGAACGCGGCGTGAAATTGGTCATCGTAGCCTGCAACACTTCTTCGGCGCTGGCGCTGGAGCGCATCAAAGATAAATTTGCGCTGCCGATAATCGGCGTGATCGGGCCGGGCGCTAACACCGCTTTTGCCCTGACTAAAAATAAAAAAATCGGTGTACTGGCCACGGAAGCCACGGTAAAATCGCGCGCTTACAAAAATATTTTGACCAGCCTCAATCCTTCGGCGCAGGTGTATGAACAGGCCTGCCCGAAACTAGTGCCGCTGATCGAGCAGGGCAGGCTTGAGGCGCCGGAGCTGCGCGCGGCCGCGGCGGAATATTTGCGGCCGCTGCTGGAAGCCGGCATTGACACGCTGATCTACGGCTGCACGCATTATCCTTTGATCGACCGGACGATTCGCGCTTGCGCCGGAGACAAAATCAAATATGTCGATCCGGCGGTCGGCACGGCAGCGCTGACTAAAGAAATCCTGGCGAGAGAAAATCTGCTGGCGGACGGGGCGGCGCATTATGAATTTGTAGCCAGCACAATACAAGGAGGCAAATATGTTCGAATTGACGGTCGAGAGCTCATTCTCCGGCGCGCATCAACTGATTAAAAGCAATAGTCCCTGCGAAAATCTGCACGGGCACAACTGGCGTGTGGCGCTGACCGTGTGCGGCAGCGAGCAGGAGCCGGACGTCGGCTGGGTAATCGATTTTAAAAAATTAAAAGAAGCTTTGAATAAAGAACTGGCCAAATTTGACCACAAATATTTAAATGAAGTTTTGCCGGTTTCACCCACCGCGGAAAATATCGCCAAACAGATTTACCGCGACCTGGCTGCGTCTCTGCCCGTCTGCAAAGTAACCGTCTGGGAGACCGAAAAGTCCAGTGTGAGTTATTCTGAATAATTTTTGTTGACAACATGTAGAGTTTAGTCTACAATAGATTCATGGAGATTAGAGTAACTGCGACGGCAGTTTTTGAAAAATGGTTTAAGTCATTGAGAGATAAGAGGACACGTTCAATTATTCAGGTTCATATTCGTCGCCTGAATAATAACAATCTGGGAGTATTTAAGCCGCTGGGTGGGGGACTTTTTGAAAAGAAAATAGATTATGGTCCCGGCTACAGATTATATTTTTGCCAGCGCGGAGTTGCTTGGATTTTATTGTTATGCGGCGGTGATAAATCAAGACAAGATAAAGACATAAAATTAGCGCAAAAATTAAAGGAAGAGGTGGAAAATGGTAAAACTTATTGAATGGGATACAGCAAAACATTTACGCAACGAAGAAGAGATTGTGGATTATTTAGAGGTAGCTTTTGAAGACGGCGACCCGAAACTCATTGCTCGCGCTTTGGGTGATGCCGCGCGCGCCCGGGGCATGCTGGCCACGGCCAGAAAAACTAAACTGGACAGAGCGGGACTTTACCGGTCTCTTTCTAAAAACGGCGATCCCAAATTGAGCACGGTGTCCAAAGTTGTGCATTCACTGGGCTACAGACTGGCTTTGGCGAAAGCCTAATTTGATTATTTTGGCTATAATCTAACCGTGAACGCCGTAACTTTAGTTTGTTTTTTCACGTTTTTGATCCACATGATGGAAAGTCTGGCGCTGTCGATGCGTCTGGCCGGCGCGCGCACCAGACAAGTCGCCACTTCGATTTCTTTTGTAAATATTGCTTTTCTGGCAGCGCGGATGTCCAATATGTTTCAAGCGCCGCTGCTGGGTACGATGGTTGATCAGGCGGTGCGCACAGGAGCAGAAACAGCGCTCCTGGCTAAATTTCGCCTGATCATTTTAGCGGCTTTTGGCGGCAATTTGCTGGGCGCGCTGTTGACGCCGAGCATGGCCTATGTTTTTGTCAAAGCGATTTATGTTTTTGAGCGCGAAGGCTCAATACCCAAATTGCTCCGCGAAGCCTGGCGGCCGCGCAATATTTGGAAAACCTTGAGCAATCTGCGTCCGCCGTCCTGGAGTTATTTCCGCGGCCTCAGTTTTAAATCTATACCGCATACTTTTCTTTATCTAAATGTATTGATGGTGGCGATTTACGCGGTCGGCGTTTTGGCCTCGCTGCTGGCCGGCGCCTTCCTGCCCGATCAGCGCGCGACCGCCGTGCAACTCTCCGGCATCGTCAACGGCGTGGCGACAGTTTTGCTCTCGATCATGGTCGACCCGACCGGCGCGCATATCACCGATCAAGCCGTGCACGGCAAGCGCACGCTCAATGAAGTTTGGAGCATGGTTTTCTTTATGCAGATCGGCCGGCTGCTGGCTACTTTGATTTTGGCGCAGCTGATACTCTGGCCGGCGGCCAGGTATATTATGACTGTGACGGAGTGGCTGACGGCTCTGGCCGGATAAAATCCACGCTGTCGATACGCAGACCAATTTCTTTGGCTTCATTCAAGCGGAAAACAAAATCATGTTCTCCTGGGGAAACTTGCTGTAACAAAAGCTCGCTGATTTTGTGATTGAGAGTAAGTTTTTTTCCATTATAGGTAATTATTAAAAAGTTGGCGTTGTCCACGGGATGGTTTTCCACCCTAAATCTGTAAACGGTGTCGAAGCGCAGTTTTTGCCGAAAAAAACATTCACAATTGTGCAAGAGAAAAGCCAGCGGGTTGTGTATGTTGTTTCGAGCAATAATTATTTCTGAAGTTTCTTCTATGGTTTCAGCAGGAATGTCTTGATTATATTTTATCCGCATAAATTCTATAAAATCTTTTTCCTCCTGAGAAAGAGTTTCGTCATGCTGCATTATTTCTTTTGCTGTTTTGACCAGGATCAAGCCTTGTTCTCTGAGCTGTTTCAGGTCGTAATCGGTCAGTCCGCTTTTGCGTGTTTCCAGCGCGTAGGCCTGATGCTCCATTCCCGGTCTGGCCGTATATCCAGGATATTTACTTTCGATATATTTTATTAATTTTGTTTGCATAACTTTCCTTCCGGTTAATTTCTTACCAAAATATACCCACCAAATTATACCCAGAAGCGTTATAATTATACCTGTGTCTATTCAGCAAGACATTGCCAAACTGCGTCAGGAAATTCAGCGGCACGAGCGTCTGTATTACGTGGCGGACGCGCCGGAAATTTCCGATCAGGAATACGATAAATTACTGCAAGAACTGCAAGCAATGGAAACCGCGCACCCCGAATTGGTCACGCCGGATTCTCCAACCCAAAGAGTGGGCGGCGCGCCGCTGGAAAAATTTGCGTCGGTCGCGCATCAGCAGCCGCTCTACTCGCTGGACAACGCTTTTTCTTTGGCAGACTTGGCGGAATTTGACACGCGGGCGCGCAAAGGGCTGGCCGCCGCGGAGATCGAGTATATCTGCGAGTTGAAAATCGACGGGCTGGCTGTTTCGCTGATTTATGAGCAGGGACTGTTCACGCTGGGCGCGACGCGCGGTGACGGCAAAAAAGGCGAGAATGTAACCGAAAATCTAAAAACTGTCCGCGCGATACCGCTGCGTTTGCCGGAAGCGCGGGATATTGTTGTCCGCGGCGAAATTTATATGAAGCGTTCGGATTTTCAAAAACTAGAAGGTTTTGCCAATCCGCGCAATGCCGCGGCAGGCAGTCTGCGCCAACTCGACCCCAAGATCACGGCCGCGCGCCGTCTGGATATGTTTTGTTACTCTGTGCTGGCCGAGCATCAGACGCAGGAAGAAGGCTATCAGTTGATCCAAAAACTGGGTTTCAAACTCAATCCGCACCGGCGGATTTGCCGCGGTCTGGCGGCTGTCGAAAAATATATTCAGGAATGGGAGACGCGGCGCAGGGAATTGGACTACGATACGGACGGCATAGTCATAAAGATTAATTCTATCGCCGCGCAGCAAAAACTGGGTTTTACGACCAAAGCGCCGCGCTGGGCGATTGCTTACAAATACGCGCCGGAGCAGGCCGTGACCAGACTGGAAGCGATAGATATACAGGTTGGGCGCACGGGCGCGTTGACGCCGGTGGCGCGCCTGACACCGGTGGAGTTGAACGGCGTGATCGTCTCCAATGCGACGCTGCACAATGCGGACGAAATCCAGCGCAAAGATGTACGGATCGGCGATCAGGTGCTGATCCAGCGCGCCGGTGAAGTGATACCGGAAGTGGTGAGTGTGGCTGCGGCCGCAAAACAATGGTCGTTGAACGGAGCGGTCATCGAGCGAAGTAGAGATACCGAAGCAACCCGTTCCAAACCGTTTATTTTTCCCAAAAAATGTCCGGTCTGCGGCGCGGTCGCCGTCAAAGACGCCGAGGACGACGCGGTGTGGCGCTGCCCCAATGCGGAATGTCCGGCGCGCATCAAAGGAGCTTTGAAACATTTTGTCAGCAAAGACGCGGCGGATATTGAAGGCTGCGGCGAGCAAATCGTCGAGCAGTTGAACAAAGCCGGTTTGGTGCATAATCCGGCTGACCTGTATGATTTGAAATACGCCGACCTGATCCAGTTGGAGCGCATGGGTGAAAAATCTGTAAGCAATTTGCTTTCCGCTATCGAAAAAAGCAAACAGGTCGGCCTGGCGCGCATCTTATTCGGATTGGGCATTCGTCATGTCGGACAGTATGTAGCGGAAAAATTGGCGGATAAATATCAGGCGGTAGAAAATTTGCTGGCCGCCGCGGAGGACGAGCTGGCCAATACGGACGGCGTTGGTGAAGTGGTGGCGCGTTCTTTGTGCGCGGCTTTGCAGACGCCGGAGTTGCGGAAAATAATCAGCCGGCTGCAAGAGTCCGGCGTGGTTTTGAGCGACAAGCGTGCGCGGCTCTCCAACGCGCTGGCCGGAAAAACTTTTGTCCTGACCGGAACTTTGCCGACCCTGTCCCGCAGCGAGGCTGAGGAGTTGATCAAGTCGCACGGCGGCAGCGTGTCCTCCAGCGTCAGCAAAAAGACCAGTTATGTTTTGCTGGGCGGCAGTCCGGGCAGCAAAGCGGACAAAGCCAAAAAACTCGGCGTGCCGCTGATCGATGAAAAAAGTTTACGGGAGATGCTGTGAGAAATGACAGCGGCAAAATTGTTTTTCTTTTTTATTCCAGCCAATTTTCCAGCTGCACTTCTTTCATTCTAGCGAAGTGTTGTTGATTATTGGTTACCAGAATTAAATCATAAACGATAGCTGTTGCGCCGATTAGAAGATCAAAATCATCAACCGGCTGGCCAGTCTTGTGTAACTCTGCCTTGATGCTGGCATATTTTTCAGTGATTGCGGGAGTTAAAGTAATAATTTCCAGAGCTTCTTGAAAAGCAGTTATTTTTTTGGAATTATTTTTTATCTTTTGAGAATTAAACGCGCCAAATTGTAATTCCGCGAGAGAAATAATAGAAACTGCTAAATCAGCGGCGGAGGTTTTATTGATTTTATTAACTATTTTTTCATTTTGATTTAAGAAATAAATACAAATATTGGTGTCCAGCAAATATTTCATAGCTTAATGTCTGCTTTAGCCAGTCTGCTGTTGTAAATGTCCTTGATAATAGCTTCTGCACCGCGCTTGTCTTCCCAAGCTCCATACAGTTTAAAGAAATCAGCTAATTTAGATTTCCGCACTTTTTGGTTTTCCAAAAAAACCACCAGCACTCTCGCTGGAGCTTCAGCCTGCGCCGGCTCATCCAGGATGATTTGTCCGTTTTTATATATTCCATAAGCGGCGGTTTGCATTACAAACTCCTTAAATTATATTATAACATATCGTTGTCATTAGACAGGATGGAAGCCTGCATCAGATTTTGCTTGCTGACGATATCTTAATAGAGGGCAGAATATGTTTTGTAAAGTTTTAGCCTTGAGCGATAGATATGCGGCGGAAAACAATTTGCGCTTTAGTTATACCTTTGATTTGCGGCCTGGCCATTACCATGCCGTAAATTTTGAAAAGTTTGTCGGCTTATTGAAAAATCGCAGCATAGAATTGTGCAATTATTTACAGCAGCCTTATCTGCCGCTTGTCCGCGCGCAGAATTTCACTTTTCATTTAACGCGTTATCAGAAAAACTTAGAGGGCAGCCAGCTTGATTTACTGCCGGGGCTTTTGTCGCAGTCTGAAATTTTTGCCGATTCGAGCAGCAATTTTTATGATTTTATCCGCCGCAATGCCCGACAAATCTATTATATTTCTTTGCATTTGGGCGGAGTTACAGAGGACTATTTCTTTGATGCTGAATTAACCGGAGCAATGCGCCCTAAACCTGAAGCGTTATTTGTGGCCAAAAATGAAGCGGTGGATATTTGTCTGCGCAATCTGGCCAGGCTGAGGCAAAATTTGCCGTCCGGCTTGCAGGATAAAATTTTATTAGAAACTCTGGATTATGAGTTTTTTGGCGGCAAGGATAACAGCGCTTATCGCTACTTGTGTGAACCGGAAACAATAAATTTTATCAGAGAACATGCGCAAACCGGACTGTTGATTGATATAGGCCATGTGCTGATTACTGTTTGTAATTTGCTGGGCGCGCGTCTGGAAGCAGATATATACGCGCAAGCTATTAATTATCTTGACACTGTTTCCGCTAATAATTATG
Organism: Candidatus Termititenax aidoneus; assembly: GCA_003864455.1. GTDB lineage: Bacteria > Margulisbacteria > Termititenacia > Termititenacales > Termititenacaceae > Termititenax > Termititenax aidoneus. The sequence goes on from BGZN01000034.1 coordinate 7,206, forward strand.
GCTTAATCAAGGAAGTGCATTTTTTTCCGACTGGCTTTGATGCCGGCGCTGGATTAATGCACCATTACGACGCGCCCCTTTTTAAGGGATTGAGCCCGGAATATTTTAGCTGGGAGTATAAACTGGCTTTGCGGGTTTTACGGCATATTATCGCTGAACATAATCGTGTTAGCGCTGAAAAATTGATTTTAAATTTTGAAACGCCGGTTGAAAATATGTGGCAGGATATTTTTCTGTTTCATAATACTTTGCGGGAAATGGACAGACCTTAATTGCGCTGCCGTGATGTTATAATCTCTCCATGTTGAAAAAAAACAGCCGCCTCATTCTCGGCATAGACCCCGGCACGGCTTTGGTCGGGTGGGGATTGGTGCGTCAGCAGGGCAGCCGCCTCTCTGTGCAGGCGCACGGCTGCATCAAAAATCCGCCGCAGATGCCGCAAAGTGAAAGACTGCTGCGCATATACGAGCAATTGACGGAAGTTATTGCCGAACACCGGCCGGACGCGGTGGCGGTCGAGCAGTTGTTTTTTTCTAAAAATGTGACGACAGGCATTTCTGTCGCGCAGGCACGCGGTGTGATCCTTTTGACGGCAATTCAAGCCGGCGTTACACTAGCGGAGTACCGGCCGGATCAGATCAAGACCAGCGTTTGCGGTTACGGACGTGCCGACAAAAAGCAGGTACAGCTTATGGTCAAACGTCTGCTGGGCTTAAAAGAAATAGTCAAATCGGACGACACAGCGGATGCTTTAGCTACAGCAATTTGTCATGCGCATAGTTCGATATTGGACAGGGTGAAAATAAAAAAATGATAGCCTATTTGCAGGGACAGATAATCGCGCGCGATGAACAAAGCGTTGTTTTGCTGGCGCAGGACGTCGGGTATCAGATTTATTTGAGCGAGCGCGATTTGCGGGCTTTGCCGCCGGAGCAGAGCGAGCAGGATTTTTTTATTTACCAGCATGTCCGCGAGGACGCCAATGTGCTGTACGGTTTTCCGGATTGGCCGGCGCGCAAATTGTTCCTGGCGCTGCTGGGCGTTTCCGGCATCGGGCCGAAAATGGCCATGACTATTTTGTCGGCGCACACGGCGGCGGAAATCGTGAATATTATTTACCGCGGCGACACGGCCGGTTTGAATATCGGCAAAAAAACCGCTGAAAAAGTAGTCGTGGAATTAAAAGACAAGATCGGTAAACTTTTCCCCGAATTAATTGTGGACAAAAACGCTAAAGCGGCGTCTTGGACGGCCGCTCCGCTGGAGCAGGGCTTCTTGCTGGAAATCCGCGCCGCGCTCAATGCGCTGGGCTACACGGCGCGAGAAACCGAAGAGATTATTCGCAAAAATCAAACCGCGCTGACCGATCTGAAGTCGGTGGAAGCCGCCGTAACGCATCTTCTGAAAAATTTGTAATTTTAGGAACGGGCCGCCATAAATGGGGGGAGAAATGGCGACCCGTTTTTGGTTTGCCGGAAATAGTTTTAAAGGGGGGAAAGGGAAAAACTATCTCCGGTTACATAAAGATATCGTAACTAGTTTTGATTTGTTGCAAAAATTTTTCTGCATGAATCGCCATGCCAAACAAATTGCCGGCGGAAACAATTTTTGCAATGATAAGTGTATAACATAAGATATAAACCCGCACACTACAGCGTAATAATGACACAACCAATTCTAGTATATATTGGCTGATTTTGGGTATAGATAGAGTGTAAATAGGGAGATTTATGTTTTGTAAGCATACGAGCATCAAAGATGAAATTAGCAGAGCGAATAAAGCCAATCTTTCGGCATTGCTGTCTGTGACACATTCTATGTCTAAGCGTGCCGGCAATGATATTCCGTTTGACGCTTTGCGCAGCATGGATAGGCCATTACTGCAGAATAACGTACAGAACATAGTTGACGATCTTGTGTCAGATTATTGCCGACAAGACACCAATGGTTTACCAGAATACACTAGGCAGATTGTGGAAAAAAATATTGCTGTGTTAAAGCGCCAGCCGTTTGCGATATATCTTAGCGATGCTTTAGCGCCTAACGCTTTTTGTCATAGGGATAAGCGAATTATTTATCTCAATATTGGTCTCTTGCGAAATATACTTGAAACAGATATGGCGTTGTGTAACTGGGACACAGTGGCGTTTATTCTGGCGCACGAGATTAGCCATATGCTCTATGCTGAAAACGGGTTAATCGAGATTGCCGACCAGGGCAAATATGAAAATAAGCATGATATGGAAAATCAATGCGACCGCGACGCGCTAGTGATGATGGATTTGGCCGGATTTAATGTCAATTTTGCGGATTTTAGCGTTCTGGGCGTTTCTATCGACTCGCAAAATCTGGGAATATTACAATCGCATCCCAATAATTACACGCGTCAGCAATCTGTACGCCAGCAGGTTTATGATCTGTTTTGGCAAAATTATGCGGAAAATTCCGTCAGGCCTTTTACGCCACAGGAAATTGCAGAAATAAATCAGGCCACGCCTCTGGAAAATGCGGTGTTTAGGACACAGCGGGCTAATGATATTGTTTCCGTGCTACTAGGTTGTTTTGGGGCTTTGCTGCATTATCAGGTGGACGCGTATTTAAATTCTGAGAGAAAATGGTTTCGGAATATCGAACATTTATATAGGTTTATAGAAAATATGGATTTTTTAGAACAGTGGCCTTATACAGTCCCGGAGCTTGTTAAAGATTTTGAAGTGTTCTGTTTAAAATATAAAAATGAGTTAGACGCTCTTGCCGCAAAAGCAAATATTGCTACAAACACTGAGCAATATCGTAATTTGGCAATGTACATATTTTATACCAGTATTAGAAATAATTATATTGGAGGATCTGAAAACATAGAACCGACGGATATCGCGGCGCAGACTCTAATGTGTATTGATGGGCTTTTGCAAACTGCGGATTTACATCCCGAAAGCCGAAAAATTTTCCAGCAAATTTTTGAAAGAATGATTTTAAATGAAATAAAGGCAGAAAATCAAAACACTCAAACTTCTATGGAGTGTCTATTGGAAATTCAGAAATTTTTAGAGGAAATATGTTCACTAATCTCATTCGATCTGGAAAATACTTTGAATGTTTCTAATTCATACGGCGCGGTGATAGATTTGTTTAAAAATAAATTAATAGAAATTATTTCAGCTAATCTGCCCAAATATTTGAGGGGACGCGCGGAGCATAACGTTTATTTTGAGGTGTTTGATTTATTATTTTATAATTTTCAAATTGAAATAACCATGCCGCAATTAGAAGCAGAATACGCTGTGGAATATGCGCAGGGGCTTATCCGTGAAAATGATCAATATTCCTTGCAGCGTTTTATGAAATCGTTAACCTTAACAAATTATGTGGCCGTTATGCAGAATCCATTAATTCAGGATTATATAGTTAATAAAATAGCTGATTTTACTTTTTTGGCTAGTATTGGCGGTGTTGATAGAATTGCAGATGGTTTTACATTTGCTAGTCTGATTGAACTATGCAAATCAGATAAATTATGTACGTCTATAAAGGCTAGTGATTTTGATGGTGGGAGTTTTTTTCTATATGCCTTAAAATATAAGATAGATTCAGACCAATTCTCTCCAGACGAGCTGGCTTTGCTTTGGCAGGAGCGGCAAAATCTGCTGGAAGCGGTTGTAAAATACAGCGTGTCTGCCAAGCAACAAAGCCAAAACCGCGCGTTTTTAGCTCAGTTGTGTTCCGCTATTTTGCGGAAACAGCGTGCACGTATATCTATAGATGAATATAAATTTTTATTTGGTATATTTCCTCATCCTGATATACTTGCCGGGAAAAAATTTGCTAAACTTATAGCAGGTTATAAGACGGAGGAATTGCTGGAAATATTGAATTCCTGTTATCAAATAGAATATGATCCCATTTCCATATATATGATGTATATTTGGCGTTCTAAGCCACAGATTCTTATAACTGAAATATGTAAACGATTTGATTGCAACTATACAAAGAAAACATTCCGGGTGAATTATGCCGGTCAAATTTATGAGGATTACCCCACACTATCCAAGCCACTGGAAAATGAAACTATTGAAATGTATGCTGGTATTCCCGATGCAGTGCTGGAAGCTATTCTAGCACATGGAGATTATGAGGCCGTAGGATGTTTTCTCCCTTTTTATATACATAAGTTGTCCATAAGCGGACGCTTGTCCGCGGAAACTGTTCTTAGGGTGAGCCGTTTGTATAGCGCTAAAATGACAATTAAGTTAGAATGGAATAAAAGATTGGCCAGTGAGTTTTTGGGTTATAATATATCTCTTAGGGATTGTGCTTATTTAATATACTTTGGGCAGAATGGATATGGATTTTTGCAAGATATGTCTGTCAGCGAGGCTTTGGTCTGGCTGGAAAAATATATGCCGGACAAAAGTCCTTACCGCGACATCGTTTTGAATAAAGTATTCAAGAGCCGCTTTGCGGATCTGGCGAACAGAGAAACCCAATTACACGTAATCGAATTATTTAAAAATAAAAGGCGCGCGCTGGAAATGCTGGCGGTTTGTTATGAACAGCATAGCGGTGATTTTCCGGATCTAGCGGCTAAAATAAATTTTCTAAACGTGCTGTATCCCGCGGCTTCTCCGGAAAAAGATTTGCTGCTAGAAGAGATTTTCAGCGGCCAATCTTTTGCTTTATCGGAGTACAATTATTACCTGCCCTTGTTTTCTAATTTTTCCCGAAACTATCAGAAACAAGAAAGTATTGGCCGCGGCACTCTGGGCGTGAGGATAGAAAATTATGCTGCGGCGGATAAAACAGAGTTGGTATTGTGGCTGACTGGTAAACAAAAAGACAAACCCCTCTGTCTCGTGAAAGATGAAAATAGCGCAATGGTTTTATTGGACGAAACTAAAGACCTGTTTGCTCTCAGCCAGAGTTACCGCAGCGAAATGCTAAGAGGAATTTTTGCTGGCAATAAAGGCTTATTTTCCCCGAATAATACGGAGTGTTTGCGGCAGTTGCTGGACGCGCTGTTCGCCGGTTATCTGGCCGGAAATAACAGTGATTCCGCAGATGACACAAAGTTAAAAAGTTTTACGCGGACAGTGATTCATGAGCTTTTTAAGCTGGACAATGACGCCAAAAAACTGCGTATTTTGACTAATATTTTTAAAAGCGTTTATGCCAGTCCTGACCAGACCTTAAACACAGCGGAGTTTATCAAAATTGTTCTGGCTTCTTACGGCGTGATCGGTGTAAAACTGGCGCAGATACTTGCTTCGCAAAAAGAGCTGGAAAAAACTTATCCGCAATTATATAACGCGCTCAAAAACCTCAAGGATAAAGCCAGCCCTATGTCGATCGCCGAAGCATTAAATGCTTTGAATCGTAATCCGTCTTTGAGAGAGCGCGATATTATAGTGCGAGAGTGTCAGGGTGCGGCCTCAATCAAAAGTGTTTTTAGCGCCGAGATAAACGGCGAGGAAAAGATCATCAAAATCCGCCGCGCTTCGGCCAATAAAGATATTCAGAAAGAACAGAAAGAATTTCAGCAGTTGTTGCGTAACCTGATACCGGATTTGCAAAACATTTTTGGTCTGAAAAGCGTGCCGGATTACAGCGAACGTATTTTCAATACCGTGCGTGAAGAAGTGAATTTTGCCGTGGAACGAGGAAATGCAGACAAACTGCGCGCTGTGTTGTCTAAAATGAATAATAAAAATGTGGAATTTCGTGTGCCTTACATCGAGGAAACCTTGTCTGATGAAAATGTTTTGGTGGAGACGATCGCGGCGGGTGTGCCTCTGGCTGAGTATCGCAAGACCGCAACAGATGCGGAGAATGAACAGCTCAATCAAATACTGCAAAAGGCCATACTGGAACAAATATTTAAATACGGTTATTTTCACGCCGATCCGCATGACGGAAATGTTTTTATTAAGCGAAAAAATGGCAAATATATTATTACTTTCATCGATGTGGGTTTGTGCGGCAAATTGGCCGAGAACTCCACCGAAGCTAAATTCTTTAAGGGGTTGATTTTGGCCGCTGTAAAGAAAGATCGTCAGCCACAGGACTATCTGAATTTATTTCGAACTATTTTAGGCGTTGATTATCAAACTTATGCGGCGGCTCTTGGTAATCGTGTCAAAGAAGATTTGCTGAATAGCCAGCCGGAAAATATAGCGGTAACTATTGTGAATATTCTGGACAGCCTGCCCGGTTATCGAGTGCCGGACAGCATAGTGCAGACGCTGCTGGCCGTCAGCAAGACACCGTATCTATACAAACACTACAAAGCTAATATTCCCTTGTACTTGGAATTATTTGGCTTCAATCTGCTGTTTGGCCACTAAAGATACGCCTTGATTTTAGCGAGCAAAGCCTCGCGCGGCTGCACGCCGACAAAACGCTCAATTTCCTGCCCGCCTTTGAAAAGGATCAGGCAGGGTATGCTGACGATATTGTAATTGGCGGACAATTCCTGATTTTCGTCAGTATTGATTTTGGCGATCTTTATTTTGCTGCCCAATTCCACAGCCGCTTCTTCTAATATCGGCGACATCATCCGGCAGGGGCCGCACCACGGCGCCCAGAAATCCACCAGCGCCGGCACGTCGCTTTCTAAAACCTCTTTGGAAAATTCCGCGCTGTTTAATTCTTTTACCATAAAATCGCTCCTTATCTGTCCGGACATTACGCTCGGCGAATATCTTTGCCTGCGCGAACACGGCGTAGCACTGAAGGTTACGTTCGCTCCGGCAAAATATTCGCCTCACTAAATTGGTTGTATTTTACCCCAATAATTTTTTATTTACATCAGCCTCGTCAATTCGCTGTGCCAGATGCTCATAGGCGTTGATCTTGTGGTCGAGCAGCAAATCCCCGGCGTTTTGAAAATCTAATTCGCCGCAATTTAAAAACTTTTCCACGCCGGCGGCGATGATCGGCAGAACAGGCTTGATATAAGCGGTCAAGATTTTGAGGCAGTTCAGGCCGCTGGCGCAGATTTGCGCGGCCTGGGCTGGATCGGTTTTGACAGTGTTCCACGGCGCGCTGTCATTAATATATTTGTTGGCGGTATCGGCCAGACGCATGATCTCGCGCATGGCTTTGTGCAGTTCCAACTCGGCATAGGCCTGACCAATCTCGTTTTGCGCGGCGCGGATCTCGTCCAGGATTTTTTGCCCGTCCGCGTCCGGCCTCGTCAAACGGCCGTCCAGTTTTTTCTGGACTATACTGCCCAGACGACTGCCGATATTGACCAGTTTATTGACAATGTCCGAATTTACTTTGGAGACAAAATCGCTGATATTCAGATCAATATCATTGAGCGATGAGCCGAGTTTGGCCGCGTAATAATAGCGCAGATATTCCGGGTTCAAACCGGCGTCCAGATATTTGCGCGCCAGCACAAAAGTGCCGCGGCTCTTGGACATTTTTTCGCCGTTGATCGTCAGGAAGCCGTGAACATGCACCTGCCGGGGTGTTTGCAGACCGGCGGTCATGAGCATGGCCGGCCAGAACAGCGTGTGAAAATACAAAATATCTTTGCCGATAAAATGATGAATTTCATAGCCGGGTCTAAGCCAAATATCTTCAAAATTCCGGCCGGTATTAGCGCAGAAATTTTTAGTCGAGGCGATGTAACCGACCGGCGCGTCCAGCCAGACATAAAAAAACTTATTGTCCGAGCCGGGAATTTTAAACCCAAAGTACGGCGCGTCGCGGGAAATGTCCCAGGCGCGCAGTCCCTGCTGAAACCATTCCAGAAGTTTATGGTAAATCTCGGTTTGAATATGGCCGGCCTGGACCCAGGCCAGCAATTCTTTTTCCAGCGCCTGGAGTTTGAAAAAATAATGCAGACTTTTTTTCTGCGCGGGCTTTTCTCCGCATTCCGCGCAATGCGCATTTTTCAATTCTGTGGGCGCGTAAGTCGCCGAGCAGACTTCGCAGCTGTCGCCGTACTGCTCCGGCGCGCCGCATTTGGGGCAGTCGCCTTTGATGAAACGGTCGGGCAGGAACATCCGGCATTTTTCGCAATAGGCCTGCGAAATTTCTTTTTCCTCGATCAAACCTTTTTCCCGTGCCTTAAAATAAAACATTTCGGACAACTCTTGGTTTTCCGGCGAGTTGGTCGAATAATAATTGTCAAAAGCGATATTAAAAGCCTGAAAATCGGCGAGATGCTCGGCGTGCATTTGAGCAATTAATTCTTCCGGCGCGCGTCCGGCGCGTTTGGCGGAAAGCATGATCGGCGTGCCGTGCGTGTCGTCGGCGCAGACGAAGATGCACTCGTGGCCGGAGAGTTTTTGAAAACGCGCCCAAATGTCGGTCTGAATATACTCAACCAAATGGCCGAGATGAATGCTGCCGTTGGCGTAGGGCAGGGCGCTAGTAACTAAAATTTTGCGCGGCATATTAAAAAAAAGTATACACTAATGCTCTGTTTGAGCATAGCCGGAGCCGGTCGGCACAGGTAAAAACGCGTGAGCAGCGATATATTTTTTAAGCTCTTCTTGTTCAGCCGCGGCTTTGGCGGTCAGAGCCTTCACCGCCGCCTGTAAATTTTTCCAGTCGGTTTTGGTCAATAATTCCTCTGTTTTAGGCAAACATTCCACTAAAGCGTTCCGAATATATTCGGTGTATTCCTGCTCGCTTTTACTCAACATAGCCAGCGGCTTGTGATGGGTAAGCATACGGCGGGTAAGTTTTCCGTAAATCCTGCCGAGAGTTTGTTCGTGTTTGTGGAACTGCCGCCGGTCAAAGACATGCTCTTGATTGAGGCTAAATAATTGTTTGAAAGCGGTGATAAATTTATTTACTTCCGCGGCGGTATTGATGACAATGATGCCGCCGGTATAACGGTTGTCGCCGTTATGCAGCGTGTCCCGATCCAGAATGCTTAAAACCGATTCTACGGCCGGCGTCATTTCGCGCTGGAAATTGGCTACAGTTTCATCGCTGATGTAATAGTCCAGTTTTAATAAAGAGCAGAGTTCCTGCGCGTCATCATTGCGTATAGTTTTGCTGGTTAATTTTACTTCCTGCGGAATAAAATCCGGCTCCCAGGCGGAAATAAAAACCAGCGGGCGGCGGACATCTTTTGGCAACTGGCGGTAAATCTGCAGGATGTCTTCCAGTGTAAAATATTCAGAAATAACAGCCAGCGGTCTGCTGGTTTTTTGCGGCAGCGCTAATTTTTGGGCGGAAATATCTTGATTAAAAACACAATCAGCCAAATACGTGAGGTCTTCAATAACGCGCAGCGTGTAATCATTTTTGTTTAACACTTCATTTTGGCAGGCTTCCAGAGCGAGAGCCGCGCGGATCGCCAGCGGTATTTCCCGCAGCGGCTCGAGCTGTTTTAGATAATTTCTAAAATTTTCAATTAAAGCGCTTTGTACCAATGTATGCGCAGACAGAAAAGACTTCAGCTTATGACGTATTTCCGGCGGAAAATACTTGAGATTGGGCATGCGCACCGGATGCAGATCATGAATATCCTGCCAAATCTGTTTGCCGCTGCGCGGCGGCTTGTTTTGCAGGAGCGTCTGGAACAGTTCTTCTAATCCGGCAGCATCGTTGTTTGCGGCGACATCTTCGCCGCCGCGCCGCAGAACAGCGGAAACGCGGAGGATTTTCTGGCCGTCGGCTTGCTGCACAATATAGGGTTTGAGTTTCAGTTCAAAAACGCCTTCCGGTTTGGTCAGTTTGGCTGCCAGCAGTTTGCGAAAATTGAATTTAGGTATAAAAAACGGCGCGCGCAGGCATTGATTGCTGGGTAGTGTGTTGATGCTGAGGCTGGAAGTTATTCGGGTGCTGTTATTGTTATTGGGCACGACAACAGACAGCATGTTTTTGACATAATCCGACTGGATCAGCTCCAGATAATCGCTAAGCACAATCGAGGTGTCAAAATTTTTGTCCGGCGCGGTTTGTGCCGCGGCAATGTCCTTAGCCGGGCTGATTAGCCTGTTCGCCAGCGAACGCTTTGTTTCGGCGATGATTTTGGACTGCATGATGCTATTTTATCGTAAATTTTGGCTTTTCCGCCCGTTTTTGGCGGAGTTTTATAAAATATTTCTAAAATCTACATGCAGATAAAATTTGCTGTCCCTGGCGAGCTTCAATAACACATTCGCCGATATTGGCCAGTAAATTCAGTGAAGCGTTTAGATTTAATTGATCATTGTAATTATAAAGGGTCTTCCGGCGCTTGAATTTCTTTAGTGTATTGCCAGATTTTGCCAATGTATTCCAGCATATTTAAAAGGTGAACTAAATCGTTTTTTTCAGCCGCGAACATATTTCATGTCCTTTTGCGCGCGATAGAGAATTATGGGATTAGCGTATTTTTTTAGCATGATATCCGCGTCTTTTTCTGTGAGCTGTTCCAGCTCTTTTTTTAGACTTGCCAGTTCATGTAAATTGTACGGATCGGCATCTACATAAAAATCAATATCTTTAGCGCTTTCTCCACGCACAAAAGAACCAAAAATCCCGAGTTTAGCCAGATGATATTTTTTGAGCAGATTTTTCTCTTGAATAGCTTTAGCTAAAGCGGTAAATGAACTGATCGGCATATTCTTACCTCGCTTCTTAAAATTATAACACAATTCCCTGGCGCTTCCCCGGTTTATTAAATAAAAATTTTCTGTTTATTCCGCCCATTTTTGGCGTAATTCTTTTATTATATTGGCGCTGTCTCTCACGCCCGCGCGACGAACAATAAAAATTCGATGCATTTCACAGGTATATTTTGGCGATAAGTGGGTAATTACTGTTTTATCAGTAGGTGATTTTTGAGGCGGTAAAAATATTTGTTTGTGCTTACACGCGGCAAATATCTTTACCTGCGCGCGGCGGCTGAGTTTCGGACGGTGAGTTTGGGACGGTGAGCTTGTCGAACCGTCGAACCGCCGAAGCCATCGAAAAACGGTCATTTCTACATATCGACTTCGCTCCCTAGCGGGCTTACAGTCGATGACCACAGGCTCAATGACCGAATTATTTTTTTGGCATGTGAAAGATATAAATATTTTCACTGCCGGAATTATTGGATTATGTTAAGCCAAGTGCGGAGAATATTTTGCCGGAGCGCGTCTGGCTCGAACTTAACAAGCAGCATGGCTGCGACGTTAAGTGAGAGGCCACCACGTGCGCAGGCAAAGATATTCTCCGCACTATTTGTGAAAAACAAAAAAAGGATGTTTTGTCGTGAAAAATTTGAATTTAATATTAGTTAACAGTTACCCCGCCAAGCCAGAGCCGCTATCTGTCGCCGCCGTCCAGGTA
>BGZN01000035.1 GCA_003864455.1 Candidatus Termititenax aidoneus
ATAATATAAAAAAACCATTCGTGTTTTATCCAGCGCAATTTTGGGCGCACAAAAATCATGTTTCTATAATTGAAGCGCTTGCTTGGCTGCGTGATACAAAGAAAATAGTTATTTATGGTTATTTTGTTGGGTCTGATAAAGGCAATTTGGAATATGTAAAATGTGCAATAAAAAAATACAACTTAGAGAAACAAGTTTTTATTTTGGGTTTTGTAAAATATCCAGAGCTCCGCTATTTATATAAAAATGCCTTGGCTATGGTCTATGTTTCACTCTTGGGGCCAAATAATCTGCCTCCACTGGAAGCGGCAGCCTTAAGTTGTCCGGTGATTATCTCTAATATACCCGGACATCTCGAGCAAATGGGTAAAGTGGGATTATTTGTCAACGCGTTTGTCCCGCAAGATATTGGGCGGGCGATTGTAGCTCTTTATAAAAACCCCAAACGTTACCAAAAGTTAATATCCAGCGGTTCAGTTTTGGTAAAGAAATATAAGAATTATTCGTATTTTCAAGAAATGTTACGAGTTATTGCCCAATACGCTTTGCAACATAAAACATGGGCGGGTTGACTATGCCCAAATTTTCCATCATTACCGTCTGCCGCAATGCTGAGAGAGATATTGGACGCACTATAAATTCCGTGCTTGGTCAAGATTTTCCAGATTATGAATATATTATTATTGACGGTGCATCGACAGATAATACTATTTTCATAGTAAAACAATATGGTAAGAAAATAACTAAGTTTATTTCTGAACCAGACACCGGGATTTATCAGGCGATGAACAAAGGAATTAAGTGGGCGGCCGGAGATTTGTTGTTGCATGAATGTATCCTTGGCATTATGGCCAAACAGATTGAGCAAAATTCAGCGGAGATCTTATATGGAGATATCGTTAAAGTTGATTTGACCAAAGGCGATACGCTTTATTTTAGCTCGACGAAGTATTTGCATAAATTTTATTTGTATCAAAAAATTATTTTTCATCAGACTGCTTTTATAAAAAAACAAGCTTTTAAGAAAGTGGGATTGTATGATGAGTCATTTTCACTAGCTGGCGATCATGAGTGGTTCTTGCGCGCTTTGACAAAATATAAATGTGGCTATTTTTACTACGATTATTGTGCGGTGCTTTTTTCTGCCGGAGGCATATCTTCTGGCGGTTTGAAAAATGAAAAACTGCAACAGGAAATAAGACTGATTAAAAATAAATATTATACTTGGCTGGAAAGACTTTTTTGTTCTTGTGATTTGTTTTATGCAGTGTGGGCATTTCTTTATAAGATCTGGTGGAAATATAACGCAAAAAATTAGTGAGGAGCAGGATGTTTTTTAAGAAACATGTCCATAAAATATCTAGCGCAGTGGTTTTGTTGCTGATTTATTTTGCAACGCTGGGAATCCGGGTCCATTATCTTGATCAGAAAAAAGGGCTGCATGTGGACGAAGGATTGTCAGTCTCCATGGCTTGTTATAACGACTATATGTGGTTTTCTGTAAACTACCCTCTCCGACTGCCGTATCTGGGCAAACAAATCAAAGAAATGAGTTTATGTGACACCGAAAAAGAAATATTTAGCGACCTAAAAAACCCGTGGAAAGATTTGCGCGATCCGGCGCATACGAGTTTTTACTATATGTTATTCCGTCTCTCTTTGGCTAGGCTGAAAACTGGAGACATTCAGCAGATTATTTGGCGGGGCGGAGGGCTTAATCTATTTTTCTTTACAGTTTCTTTCTTTAGCTTTTTTGTCTGGCTGAGAAAACTATTTAAAGACACTCCGGCAATCCCCTATATCGCAGTTTTTTGTACGTTCATAACCACGGCCACAATCTCCAATACTTTGTTGCTGCGTAATTACCAGTTGCAGGAAATGCTGTTCATTATTTTTGTGGCGGTTTTTCAGCATTTTGCAAGCAACACATATTTACAGGATTCTGCGCGAGGATTGTGTTTGAGATTTTCTGTCTGGCTGCCGATCATGGTGTCAATAACAGCGCTAACTTTTTTGACTGGTTATTATGCACAGGTGTTTGTTGGGTTGTTTGTTCTGTCTAGAGTGATTGCCTGTAGCAAAGAAAAAAAATATGCTGAAATCTGGACTTATCTGTTTTTACTGGTACTGGCAGTTTTGTTGGCGCAGGCTTTTTACTCACACTATTTGTTGGGTTTCTTATCTGGCAGAGCAAGTGAAACTGTCGGTAGTTTTCTGCAGGTTAGTATGGTCAATGTTTTTTCTTCTGAACGGATTGCTTGGCTGGCATTGTATAAATATTATTTTACACTGCCTGTTATTATTATCTTGCTGGGTTTGTTTTTGTATGTCGCTTTTAATAAAAGCAAGCCTCGTTGGTCGTGGCAAACTGTTTTACCATTTGGGTTTGCCCTAATTTATATAAGCAGCATTACTTATTTGTCGCCCGTTAAGGTTCTGCGTTATTCCCTGCCAGTGTTTCCTTTTCTGATAATCTTGCCGATGCTGCTATTGCAAAGCGTTAGAGATAAACGAGTTTTTAGAGTTTGGGCTGTTTTATTGTGTGTGGCTTTTGCTGTTAACACATATAGTTCGCAGAATGTACAAAATATTTTTTCGGATAAAATTACAGAAAACCTAGTGTTTACAAAAGATACCAAGATACCTGTTTTTGTGATTTGCCGAAATTTCTGGAAATACGCGGATTTAGTGCCTTATTTACATGATGCACAGACCTATATTTTCATTGATAATATTGCGGATATTTTGGAGTATACATACCCTAGTTTTTATGTGGTCATAGAAAACGATAGCGAATTAATAGAGCAAATTGCCAGTATAAATAAATTGGATTTTCAGATTGGCGACAGAAAGGAGATTCCTTTCGAATCTGATTATGTAGAGTATGAGCCCAGTGTGCAAAATTATTTTTCCTATATTCAGGTGACGCAGAAGCGTAAATAAGCGAAAGTGTAGATTACGGAATTGTCGAAGCACGGTTGATTAAAGGTGGATTGGGAGGCAATGATTTAATGCTGTTTTTATTTTGTTCGCTAATTATTTTTGGGCTGTTGTTGCTCGGCGCGGGTTATTTATCCGCTGTGTTGCTGCGTTTGTCTCCAGCACGCAATCCATATCTGTATTTCTGGCTGGGCTTTTTTGTGGTTAGTACAATGTCCATGTTAGCTTCATTTTTTTTACCGCTAAACATTTGGAGTTTGTTCCTTTGGGGCGTATTTGGCGGGATCGGCTTCGTTTTGTGGTGGAAAGAATATTCTAGGCGTTTTCGGGCGTTGCCGGGTGGCAGACGCAAAATTTTTTGCTGCTTAATTTTTCTGTTTTTATTTGGAATATCAGTCGTGTTGTCTTACAATCAATGGCTTGGAAAAGGCGGCGGCGATACGGATTTGTATCATGCTCAGATTGTGCGTTGGTACAATGAATACGGGACGGTTGCCGGTTTAGGCAATCTCCACAATCGTTTTGGCTATAATTCTTCGTGGTTGGTTTTAGCGGCGGTTGCAGATAATTGGCTATGGGATGCCCGCAGCGCTTGGTTGCTTCCGGCTTTGTACTTACTGGGGGGGGGGGCATACTTTATGTATGAACTCCTGTTTGCTAAACGCAAGGGTATATTTTTTTATTCCGCGGTAATTTGGGGCTGGCTTGTTTTAATTTTTCTATATCTTGCGCCGTCGCTTTATTATGACAATCCACCGCATTTTCTAAATGCTATTCTTCTTTTAGAAGCATATTATTTACTGACGGACAGCAGAAAAACTTTTGTTAAAGCAGATGTTGATAATCTAGCCTTGCTTTTAATGTTGAGTGTCGGTGTGTTTATGCTGAAACTGACCGGATTTATTACGCTGGTTATGGTTGGTTTATTGAGCGTTTATGTGCTTGTAAAAATGCAAAAACAATTATTGTGTGATTGGCTGAAAATATTTATTGTGCCAAGTGCGGCGATTTTGGTTTGGTTGGCGAGAAATATTTTAGTTACAGGCTATCTTGTTTATCCTTATCCGAATCCTGTTTTGGCTTTGCCATTGGATTGGACTATGGCCTTGGACTATGTACGCGCAGACTATGAAGGTATTTGGACTTGGTCGCGAATTTTTGGCATGGACGCTTGGATGGCTAGGGCGTATGGTTTTAGTTTTTGGTTTCCGCTCTGGCTGCAGAATGTTTTTTCCTCCGTGCCTTATGTGTTTGCTTTTGCGGCTGGGTTGGTAGGGGCAGTTTTGTGGGTCGTAAATATTTGCCGCAGTTATTATAAAATACAATTTTATTTTTTAACCTGGACTTTAATTTCTATTTGGTATTGGTTCATTAGTGCGCCCGATATGCGGTATGGCGGAGGGTTTTTGGGGGTGTTTCTTGCTGCGGCTTGTTTGTTTTTATTTCCGAACGAAAAGACAGATAATTTTGGGTTACAGCTTGATTTTGAAATATTTTGGCAAAACCCTATTTGGCGGAAAAGCCTGCAGTCCCTGTTAGCCTTGATTGTGGCAGGCGGTAGCGTTTTTTGTTTTCTTTATCCTAGCAGGGATTTGTTTATCGTTGCTTCCTTGCCGTCAAGACCTGTCAAGGAATATCTTGTCAAAGCTAAAATTCCCTTTAAGGTATGGGTTTCGGCAGATGGAGATTTGCGCGTAGGAAACGCTCCGCTGCCCAGCGCGGAAAATCCCCCGACCAATTTGGAGATGCGTGAACCGGGCAACTTGGCCAAAGGTTTTCGCTCCGTGAAGAGATAAGTATGCCAAAATTTTCTATAATTACTATTTGTAAAAATGTTGAGGCTGACATTGAGCGTACGATTGAATCGGTGCTGACTCAGAATTATACGGATTACGAGTATATCATCGTTGACGGGGCTTCCACTGATAATACTTGTCAGATAGTCAAACAGCACAATAAACGAGTCACAAAATTTATTTCAGAGCCTGATACGGGAATATATGACGCGATGAATAAAGGCATTAAGCTGGCGGTTGGCGAATATTTGCTTTTTTTAAATGCAGGTGATAATTTGCTGCATGAAAATGTTTTGACTATTGTGGCGGAACAACTGGCTGGATGTGTGGTTGATGTTTTTTTTGGGCACATTTTAGTGCTGGATAAGCAGACCGGCGAGGCGTGGATACCGGCCCAGAGCGCTTATCTTAATAAATTGATAGTTTTAACCAATCAGCCGATGCATCAGGCGGCTTTTATCCGTAGGGTTGCTTTTGCTAAAGTCGGTTTATACGATACAAAATTTCAAATTGCTGGTGATTACGATTGGTTTTTAAAGGCCTTTTTGCTCTATAGGTGTACATATCAGTATTATGATTTTGTTTGCTCAGTTTTCGTCCGCGGAGGACTCTGCAATCGGTCTGATGAACAAACCATGTCTCTAAATCGTAGAGAGCGAGATATAGTTATTGGACGTTATTGTGGCTGGGGAATGCATTTGATCTATCGCTGGAATTTTTTGTATAAGTGTTTATTTTGTCTGAATATTTACGGACGTAAAGTTTTGAAAAAAGTGTTAAAATTATCTAAATGATGTTTGTGTCTCCTAAGATTCTAGAGATTATCAGAAAAATTCATAACCGTCTTTACCCCGTGTCCTTGCCGCGTTTGTGTTTGGATTATCAAGGACAGGCAGCTTCAGATTGCTTGAAAAATTTATTGTCAGACGAAGCGCCCTGCCTGATTGCCCGTTTCGGCGCTAATGAACTGAACTGCGTGCTTAATTATTTGAGTATTACCAGCCAAGACGCTTTGTGGCGCAAAATTTGGCAATATATTGCCGGCAGAGGACATGGTTTTTGGTGGGAATGGGATATTAAAATGCGAATGACAAATAATGCTGGATTTTTTCCTGGACGAACTGAAGATTTGAACAAATTTGCTGAATTGATGTTGTCCTGTATGCCGCAGATTGATGTTTTGGGGTCTTGGCTGGAGGACGAAGCTTTAATTGCGACTTATCTGAATAAGGCAAAAAAAGTTTCATTGTTGGATTTAGAGCCATATCATCATGTTATTCCTTGGTCTGCGGCTTTGCGCGGCAAAAAAGTTTTGGTGATCCATCCTTTTAGTGATACTATTAAAAATCAGTATCAAAATAGAGAAAAACTTTTTGTAAACCCAGATGTTCTACCGGAGTTCCAGCTGAAAACCATCAAGGCCGTGCAGTCCATTGCCGGCACGCGACCGGAATATCCCGATTGGTTTGCCGCGCTGGACGCTATGAAAAAACAAGTCGCGGAAATAGATTTTGATATTGCCTTGATTGGTTGTGGAGCTTATGGTTTGCCTTTGGCGGCGCAGGTAAAAATTTCTGGCAAAAAAGCCGTGCATCTGGGTGGCGCGCTGCAAATTTTATTTGGAATCAAAGGGCGCCGCTGGGAAAACAACTATGGTTACGATACAAAGTTTTATAATAAATACTGGGTGCGCCCTGGACCGAGCGAAACCCCGGTAGATTTTCAAAAAGTGGAAGATGGCTGTTATTGGTAAAAAAGGAGTATTCTTGTGGTCATTGATACAGCAGAAATGTGGAGAATTGACAGTCAGTTTAATAATTGGTTGAAAAGTAATCAAAGATTGCTGCGGGAAGATTATGAAAAGCAAAATATTAAAATTAGTTATCCTGCACAAGCAAAATCTAAACTCTGTATAATCTTTTGTTCTAGCAATGGAGTATATGCTCCGGGGACGAAAGAAATTTATCTCAAGCAGATCCGTGAATTAGATCGTTATGACTGGCAGAATATAGCAAAACATTCTTGGTTGCAGCGTGCTGCAGCTAAAATGATTTTTATCCGTGATGTTTATGAGCAATGCTATGTGACCGGTATAAACTCTAGACTGCATGATTTGAATTTATTGATCAAGTATTTAAAAAAAGAAACGCAAGGATACAGGGTAATAACTATGGGTAGTTCTTCAGGTGGTTACGCAGCGGTTCTCTTGGGGATAAAATTGAGAGCCAGACGTATTATCACTATGTCAGGCTTGTTTTCTTTGTGGCTTATTGCTCCGCGGCATTATTTGTTAGATAAGTATAAGACGGTGAAACAAGTTTCTAAGTATTATGATTTACGGCCGTTCTTAAAAAAGACAAAAATTCCGATTCTCTATTTTTATCCGGCAAAATGCTCGCTGGATATTGAACAGGCAGAGTTAATCAAGGATTATAGCAACATCCTGCCTTTTCGTATGAATAGCGCGCAGCATGGACCAAGAGTGCATGGTGCAGAATATCCATATCTGTTGCTTAGTTCAGACCGAGATATACAAAAATTGTATCGGCGCTACCAGGATAAATTGATCCAGCCAGATTTGTTTTGGACAGATTTTAGGTCGTTGTTAAGAGTTTATGGATTATATCCCTATAGATTGCTGAGAAAGATGCTTGGTAAAACTAGGAGAATGTTGGTAAAAGAGAAAACAGATGCTTAGCATAAAAGATAAGAATTTTGTTTTACTGCATGGATTGTTTGATGCGCTGGAGTTTGGCAAGGATTCTTTTTTAGTACCGTATTATTTTCGAAAGATATATGGTGCGAATGTTTCTATAGTCTATGTGGATAAAAAACAGAAAATGCCAGAGGCGCACAGGGCAGTGCCGTTACGGCCGATTAAAAATGTCTTTGCTTTTTTTAGCAGGCATAAGCCATACAATTATGATCAACTGCCGGCTTATTTATTTTATGTGTTAAAAAATGCCAAGAAAATAGATGTTCTGATGCGTTTTCATTTACGGCCTATTTCTATGCTGATTGGCGTGCTCTACAAGACTTTAAATCCAAGAGGTTTTTTGTATTTTAAAGCGGACGGCGGCCAGGGTTTTACTGTGAATAAATGGCGTAAAACTTGGAGAGGCAGACTTAAAAAGCTGGTTTATCGCAGATTTGTGAAATTGGTGGATTTGATAACTGTGGAGACAGAAACGGTTTATAAAGAATTTCAGCAAGCCGAAATGTTTGGGATAAGGCTTGCCACGAAAACCAGACTGCTGCCGAACGGTTTTGATGAAGTGGCTTTGTCTGCTGTGTTGAAAGAAAAAGATTTTCCTGCCAAAGAAAATCTTATTATTACTGTAGGCCGACTGGGTACGGAACAGAAGAATACGCAAATGCTTTTGACGGCTGTTGAAAAATTGAATCTGCAAGATTGGCGGATAGTGTTGATTGGGCATCTAACGCCAGAATTTAAAGCATGGGTTGAAGCGTTTTTTGCCAGAAATCCAGCGCTTAAAGACAAATTGATTTTTACCGGAGCAATTTATGCTAAAAAAGATCTCTGGGAGTGGTACAATAAAGCAAGAATTTTTGTTTTGACTTCGCGTTTTGAGACCTGGGGATTGGTTTTAAATGAAGCAGTACGTTTTCGAAACTATTTGCTGACTACAGATGTCGGAGGCGCAAGACAGCTTGTGGATTTGACTGGTTATGGTACGCTTATCCCGCAAGAAGATACAAACTATCTGTTTGCCAAATTGCGGAATGTTATTGCTGCAGATTATCTGCAAAATAAGTATAATAAAGTGAGATGGGAAAATGTGGACATTTCTTGGGAAAAATTGCTTAAAGATGCCACGAAGGATTTTATAAAAACTTAAACTATGCCAAAATTTTCACTTATTACGGTCTGTAAGAACGCTGCGCCGGCTTTGCAGCGTACGCTTTATTCCGCAAAACAACAGACCTTTGCGGATTATGAGCATATTGTGATAGACGGCGGTTCTACAGACAATACTTTTAAGGTGCTGGCAGAATACAAAGATTATATAGACAAGGTGATTTCTGAACCGGATACCGGTGTTTATAACGCCATGAATAAGGGCATTCGTCTGGCGGGGGGGGGGTATTTGCTGTTTTTAAATGCTGGAGATATTTTCTTGCATGAAAATGTTTTACATATGGTAGCGGAGCAGCTAACACGAAAAACTGTCGATGTATTTTTCGGACATACGCTCTCGCTAGATCGGGTGACCGGCAAGGCTTTTATTAGAACACAATTGCCGTACGTGAATCGGCTAACTTTATGGGGTTCGACTATTGCGCATCAAGCTGCTTTTATCAATAGACGAGCGTTTGCTGAGATCGGCCTATATGAAGAAAGTTTTCAGATATTAGCGGATTATGAATGGTTTTGTCGGGCAATTATTATTCATAACTGTTCTTGCCAGTATTATGATTTTGTGCCAGTGGTTTATGGATTAGATGGTTTAAGCTCTGCTCCAGCTAATTCCGATATTGCTAAACGCGCCTGGCAGGAGCGCCGGATTATCCGCCAAAAATATTATAATAAGCTTGGATTATTGGTTTATCAGAATGATTTTTTTTACTGGAAATTCTTAAGGCTGAATGTTTTCATCTATAAAGTTTGGAAAAAATTGCGGAGAAAAGAGAAATGAAGATTCTCCTGCTTAATCATTCCGATATTGGCGGCGGCGCTACAGTGGCGGCATGGCGTTTGTTAAAAGCTTTGCAAACTACTGAAGTAAATATTGAACTTGGTGTGATTGAAAAATATTCTGATAATCCCGCGGTTATTTGTCTGAAAAAAAAATATAACCTAGCGGATTGGGCATTAAAAATTTTGCACAAAATATCTTTTTATCTCCGTAATTTTTTGTTTAAAACTGTTAACCCTGTGCTTCATTCGGAAAACAAAGACACTGCGCTAGATATTATGAAAGTAAATAATTCGGATTGTGACTTAGTGCATTTGCATTGGGTTAATTATAATACGATTTCTATAGAAGATATTGCCAAAATTAGAAAACCTTTAATCTGGACATTGCATGATTCTTGGGTTTTCTGCGGTGCGGAGCATTATCAAAATATTCTGGAAAATGATTGGAGATTTAGCGAGGGCTACACGCAGAAAAACAAACCGCTGACGACCCAAGGTTTGGATATTTGCCGTAAAACATGGGAACGCAAAAAAAAGGCCTGGAAAAACCTGAAATGTGACTTCATTTCGCCAAGTGATTTTGAAAAAAAATGTTTTGAACAAAGCGCGCTTTTTCGGAACAGCGAGAATAGTTGTGTTGTTATCCCCAATATAGTCCCGGAAACCATTTTTAAGCCGTTGAATAGAGCTGTACTTCGTAAAAAATATGATATGCCTGAAAATAAAAAAATAATAGGTTTTGGCGCTTGTAATATTTCGGCGTTTAGATCTGTTAAAGGCGGTCGTTTTCTTTTGGAAGCTTTGACTAAGTTAGAAAACCCCGCGGAATATCAACTAGTTATTTTTGGCAATGTTAGCACAGATTTTTCTACGCAGGTTGCGTCGCCGGTTTTTGCCGCAGGGTATGTTAAAGAGCCTGAGAAATTGGCTGAAATTTATAATCTTTGCGATGTCTATGTCTGTCCTTCGCTTATCGAAAGTTTTGGTTTGACTTGCTTGGAGGCAGCTTTTTGCGGTGTGCCAGTCGCGGCTTTTAATACTGGCGGTATTCCGGATATAGTGGAGCATCGAAAGACTGGTTATCTTGCCAAATCATTTGAAATAGGTGATTTAGCTCGAGGCATTGTTTATTGTTTGGAAAATAAAAAGATTTTATCTGAAAATTCTTTGGCAAAGGCCAGACGAGATTTTAGTAATCAAGCTGTGCTAGAAAAACATATCTCAGTTTATAAAAATGTTTTAAAATGCTCTCAGGAGGGCAAGAGATGAATTGTTTGGTCAGCGTTGTTCTCGGTTCTTACAACCGCCGCAAGTTTTTGCCCAAGTGTTTGGACAATGTGCGCCGGGAATTGGCAAATATTCCGCACGAGATTATCGTAGTGGACGGCGGCAGCGTGGACGGTTCGCTTAAATGGCTGATCAAACAGAAAGACATTCTAACCATAGCTCAGCATAACCATGGTTCTTGGCGTGGGCAAAAACTGCCGCGGCGGTCTTGGGGTTATTTTATGAATCTAGGTTTTAAGGCGGCACGGGGTAAATATATCTGCATGCTTAGCGACGATTGTTTGCTTGTGCCCGGTGCGATTAAAAATGCATTGGCGGATTTTGAAGCAAGACTTGCAGTTGGAGCAAAGATCGGCGCGTTGGCTTTTTACTGGCGTGATTGGCCGGTGGAAAACTTTTATGCAGTTTATGCTTTTGTCGGCGATATTCTTAATGTAAATCATGGTTTGTATCTAAACAGCGCCTTGCGAGAAGTCGGCTTTTTGGATGAGACGACTTATCGCTTTTATGCCGGAGACATTGATGTTTGTTTAAAGTTAACAGATGTAGGTTATCAAATAGTCGCGGCGGAAAATTCTTATGTAGAGCATTATGCGCATGCCAATTTTCGCGCGCGTTTCAAGAATAATAAACAACATCAGGAAGCGGATCGGCTGGCCTTGATTAAGAAATGGAGTTTCCGCTATGGATTGGAGTCCGCTAATTATGCCAGAAAAACTTTAAAAAAAGATTTTCAAGATACAACGCATACGGTTCGGAAATTTTACTGGCGGTATTTTTGGAATGGCTGGGAATATCCTCTTTATCTGTATAAGTTGTGGCGTAAATTTAGAGCGGAGTCCTGATTTTATGAGCGCCGGACAAAAGAAAATATTGTTTATCTTTTGGTGTCTGGGGTTAGTGTGTTTTTTTCGTTGGGAAACTTTTATTACGCCCTTTGGTAATGACGAAGGGATTTACGCCTATCTTGCCCAGCAGGTTGGACAGGGCGCGGTTTTGTACCACGATGTGACAGAACTGAAATTTCCGTTGTTGATGTGGCTGGCTGCGCCAATCACGCGCTTGCCCGGGCTGACGCAGATAAATCTGCTGATTTTTGACCTACTAGTCGCGCTGCTAACTGTGGGCTTGTTTTGCCGAATTATCCGCAAATACACAGATGCGTTTTTTTGGCCAACCACAGCTTTCATTATATTTACCAATGCGCACCGGATTTCGCAGGGCGGTTTTATGACTGAGCATTATATTGTGCTTTTTGTGCTTTTGGCTTGGTCTTTTTGGTTGCGTGAACATCCGTCGATCTGGTCGGATTTGCTGGCTGGCTGCTGTTTTGCTTTAGCTGCTTTTACTAAGCAGGTTGGAGTAGTTACTGTAGTCGCTCTGGGGCTTTATGCGCTTTGGCGCTGCCGTAAAGAGCCGGAAATTTTTCACCGCTGTCTATATGTGGCCGGTGGTTTTTTCTGTATCGCGGCGGCGGTTTTGTTTTACTTGCAAGCGACTGGAGTATTGCTTGGTTTTTGGCAAGATTGTATTGTAGATATTTTTCTATATCGGGAAGCTCAAGGTCGTAGTCCTCTGCTAGATTTCCTATGGGCGGCTTTGGACAATATTATTTCTGTCGCTTTGTTGTGGTTTATGGTGTTTGCCGCGCTGTTTAAAAAAACAACCCAACCTCTGCGGACACTTTTTCTGTTGTGCGCTATTTTAGAGTTTCTAGCTTTTGCTATTGGCAAGACTTTTTTTACTCACCAAATATTACCGTTGGCGCCCACGCTGGGCTTTATTGTTGCGTTGTCTCTGCCAGAGAAATTTTATTTCCAATATAGAAAAGCATTGTTGGTTTTATTAGCGATTGCTTTACTAGCCCAGAGTTTTTTTACAGTTAAAGCCTGTCGGCGTTTTCCGGATTTGCTGGATGATTACCGTCTGGCCAGATATATAGAGCAAAATTCTACGCCGCAGGATGTTTTGGATTCTGGCAGCGAAGCGACGCGTATTGCTTTTTTGGCCAAACGCAAGCACTTTTATAAACGTCCTTATATGGCCTATCCTTTTTCTCCGGAAGAGATCGCTTATATTCGCGAAGAATTTAATAGACTTAAGCCGTTGTATGCGGTTGACGGGTTGTCTGTTTTTGCCAATCCTGCGGATTATCGATTTGACAAAGCGTTTGGGCGGCATAAGTTATGGCGCCGTATTTGATTGAATGACGAAAGATGTAGTAAGATTTTGCTTGTGATTAGACCAAAAATATCTTTTGTAATTCCCTGCTATGGTTCGGAAAATACCATTGAAAAAGTGGTTGCGGATATTTTTGCGGTTATGGCCCAGCGTTCTTATGCTTTTGAGTTGATTTTAGTTAACGATGCCTCTAAAGATCGAGTTTGGAACAAAATAGAGAGGCTGACAGCTAAGCATAAAAATATTATGGGCATTAGCTTAGCCAAGAATTTTGGCCAGCATGCCGCTTTAATGGCAGGCTATGCGCGAGTGAGTGGTGATATAGTCATTTCTCTCGATGATGACGGACAACATCCTCCGGCGGAAATTTTTGCCTTAATAGATAAATTGAACGAAGGATATGATGTTGTTTTTTCGGCCTATGCTAAAAAACAGCATAATATTTTTAGAAATATCGGCAGTAAATTAAATGATTATATGGCGGAGATATTAATAGGCAAACCGCAGCATATTCAAATTTACAGTTATTATGCGGTGCGGCGTTTTATAATAAACGAGATCGTTAAATACCGAGGGCCTTATCCTTATATTACAGGATTATTATTTCGGGTTACCAGTAATATGGCTAATGTTACTATTGGGCATCAGAAACGCGCGGCCGGCAATTCCGGATATTCTTTCCCTAAGTTGTTGGAGCTTTGGCTAAATGGTTTTACCGCTTTTTCGATTAAGCCCTTGCGAATTGCTTCTTTGATTGGACTAACCTTATCAGGCTTCAGTGTTTTTTATATTATATATCTTGTTTGGGAATACTTTCGTGATCCGCAAATGGTTATAGGATATACATCTATCATGGCCGGTATTATTTTTATTGGCGGCATCACCATGTCTATGTTAGGTTTAATTGGCGAGTACATCGGCCGTATCTACATCTCTCTAAATAATGCGCCTCAATATGTTGTCAAAACTATACTTAACAAATGAAAGTCTGGTCAATTTTTTACGGCAATTTAGCCCTCAATCAGGGGCCGACCACACATTTCAGTGAATTAACCAAAGGGCTGGCACAGGCCGGCGTGAATATTACGGGTTATGCTCCGGCGCTCGGCCGGTATAACGGCCCGCACAAAGATAAACTGCGGATTAAATACACCTGGACTTTAAATATTCCTTTTATCCGTGTGGTTATTTATGATCTGGTTTTATTTTTCCGGCTGCTTTTTACTTTTCCTAAGCCCGATATTTTTTACGTGCGCGCGGCCTATTTTTCACTGTTTACGCCGGTTTTGACCAAAATCCTGCGCAAAAAACTGGTGCTGGAAATAAATGGCTTTGTGGTCGATGATGTGATTTCCAAAGGCTGGCCAAAGCCGCTGCGCTGGATTTCCATAAACTGTGAAAAGTTTTTGCATAAAATCGCCGCTGTTTCAATTTGTGTTTCGGCGACTATTGCCAGAGCCGTGCACGACACCTTTAACGTGCCGGAGCGGAAGCTTCTGGCGTTAGAAAACGGCGTGAATGTCGAGCATTTCCGGCCGCTGGACAAAAAGACCTGCCGCGCAGAATTAGGTTTTGCGCCGGATATTGACTACATCGGCTATGTCGGCTGTTTTACCGGCTGGGACGGCATAGAACATATAGTCCGGGCTCTGCCGGAAATACAAAAAGATTTCCCTAAGACAAAAGTTTTACTGGTCGGTGATGGCGAACAAAAATCTTTTGTAGAAAACGAAGTAAAAAAACTCGGACTGACAGAGGAAGTTATTTTTACCGGCTATGCGCCGTATAAGGATTTGCCGAAATATCTCAATGTTTTTACGGTGGCGGTCGCGCCTTACGGCGGCAGTGACTCCATACAGACACGCAACAAAAAAGGCGGATTGTCTTCGCTGAAGTGTAAAGAATATATCAGCAGCGGTTTGCCGGTGATTGTCGCGGATATTTCCGGCGTAGATTACATCAATGATTTGGCCGGTTTTGTGATTCCGCAGGGTGACATTAAAGCTTTGGCGGAAAAAGCAAAACTGTTGCTGGGCGACGCGGCTTTGCGTGAAAAATTTTCCCTTGCCGGACGGGAATATGCTGTCAAAAATTGCTCCTGGCAAAATGTGGCGGATAGGACCAGGGCAATATTTGAAAATATATTAAGAACTTAATTTTTGTGTAAAAACTCTTCTATAGCATATCTAGGCCGGTGTTTTGTTTCTAAATAAATTTTTCCTATATATTCGCCGACGATGCCGATGGAAAAAATAATTAAGCCGCCGATTGCCCAGAGTGAAACGGCCAGACTTGCCCAGCCAGCAATAGTATGTCCGTTGAAATGTCTATAAATAGACCAGATTATCATGGTGATGCTGACCAGCAGTAATAGTAAACCGAGTAGAGTGATGAACCGGATAGGCTTAACGGAGAGCGAAGTAATTCCTTCCAGCGCAAAATTTAACATTTTGTGCAGCGGATATTTACTTTGGCCGGCTGTGCGTTTAGCGCGCGCATAATACTCCACGCCGGTTTTGTAGCCCAGCAAAGGAATGATGCCGCGCAAAAAAAGATTAACTTCTCCGTACTCAGCCAAAGCATTTAAGGCGCGGCGGCCCATTAGACGAAAATCCGCGTGATTATAAATAGTCTGCACGCCCAATATGCTCATCAATTTGTAGAAGAAGTGCGCAGTGGCTTTTTTAAATAAGCTGTCGCTGGCACGATTGCTGCGCACACCGTAAACGATTTCACAGCCGGAGCTGTATTGCCTGATCATGCCGTCAATCGCGTCAATATCATCTTGTAAATCCGCGTCTATAGATAGAGCTGCATCATAAAGATCTTTGACTGTTAATAATCCGCAGAGTAGAGCGTTCTGGTGGCCGCGATTTTTGCTGAGCTTGATGCCGCTGAAGGCTTGCGGATTTTCCTGATGATATTTGGCGATCAATTCCCAGGTTTTATCTTTAGAGCCGTCATCAATAAAAACAATAGTCGATTTTGCAGAAATCAATCCGGCGCTTTGTAAATCATTGACTTTTTTTGCCAGCCTTTGAGCTGTCTGCGGTAAAATTTCTTGTTCGTTATAACAAGGAACAACTATAGCTAGAGTTAACATAGATATTAATTATAACTGAAGCACATAAAAAAATAAATTATTGCCGCCGAGATAATTCCAGTTATTGGGTTCTAGATCGACATTAGAAGTGCTGACTTGGGTGTGAGTTATTCTGTATTGGGCATAATTGTTCAGCCATAATGGATTTTGGGTTTGCCGTTGATTCCAATGCTGCTGGTTTTTATCAAAGAAGTCTTGGGTAAAAGGTTTACGCGTGCTCAAGAAAATAATGGTTTGATAATTCTTAATAGAAACATTTTCAAAGAGATTGTCGGAATCTAAATAATTGTATTGGGTTCGCACGAGAGGAAATAAAGCTGCATTTGGACTAAAATCATAACCTATAATTAAATCCGGTTGATATTTGAGGATCGTCTTGCTTAATTCCGATTCGTTAATTTTATCTTTCCGCTCTTTAAGAAAATTAGGAAAATAAAAAGCGAATAGGCTAGAATACAAAATTAGGATAAAAATGAACTGCTTGAATTTTAATTCCGGCAAACTTTGCGCGATAACGTAAACAAATAAAGGTAAATAGGCCAAGGCTTGCCGCATGGGAGTCATAGCTATTTTTTGAATGCAGACGAGGCCCAAGTAAGTAAGAAAACATAAAACTATGAATAACCATTCCGGCTGTTTGCGGCTTTTATACAAACCCAGCCAAAAGCAAACGTAAAACAATAAACCTAGCGGCCAAAACATAAATTTATCGGCAGTGATTGATGTCAAAGTGTTAGCGATTACAAGAAAACTATTCTTGAGGAAAAAAATGCCGGAAGAAAACAATCCGCTTGGCGCAAAAAGAAATTCACCGTGTTTGCCTATAACATAATAACTAAGGCCTGAAGTGTTGATGAAAAAAATAAAATATAAAACCGGCAGACAAAGTAAAAAATTTAGAAAGCTGCTTTTGATTATATGCAGAGTTTCGGTTTTATTGCTGCGGTATGCCAGCCAGAAATTAGCCAGGTAAAAGGCGGGCAGGAAGAAAACAGTTTGATAGTGCATGTAAACGAATAAAGAGGTCAGAAAACCGGACAGCAGCCACTTGCGTCGCCAGAAGTTGTTTTGCCGGGAATACTGAAACAATAAAAAAAGTCCAGCCACCGCAAAGCAACCGATGGCATAGCTGTAAGATTGTTTAGCGTAAATAATGCTTTCTAAAGATAGAGCATAAACTAATAAGCCGAATACCAGACCAGCCAGCGTAGTTTTTTTTCTTAATATTAAATAAAGCAAATATATTGTGCTGAAACTAAAAATAAAAGACGGTAATCGGCTAAAAAACAAAATTGTTCTATAGTTTTGTGCTGCATTGATCAGCCAGGGAGTTATTAGATGTTGAGCTGGCGCAACGTTGGAGTATGCGGATACGATTAAAAATCTGGACAGAAATATACCGAGATCGAATAGCGTACGCTGATTTTCATATATATAACGGGTAAAGACTTTTTGTTTGTCGTTGTAGCTGATTCGGCTTTGGTCATATATAACACTTAAGAGTTGTTTTTGAAAATAGGGCTCTTGAGTTTTTAGTATGTCAGTAGCGACAACCACATCATCATAATGCGCAAAATGTGTCCCCAGATCCACAAACCGCACAGCAAAAGCGATGACGAAAATTGCGGCCAGCAGGAGAATTTTAGTTGGTCTATTCATTTAGACGCGGTCTAACAAATTATTTGCGCCGTAAGCGGCCAGACAGATCAGCAGCGGTTCTATCGGAAATCTATACACCAGTGAGCCGGCAAAAACTAAATGCATGGCATTCAATTGCGCAATGTAAAGCAAAGGATAGGCCAGCAAAATATAATTTTTATCTTTGCGGAATAACCAAAGCGTATAAAACGAGAGTAAGACCAACGGCACGAAAGAAAAAAATATAATGGCAATAGTCAGCGGATTGGTATATTGCGGCGCGCGCGGGTACGGCCGCCAGAAAATATACATTTTTTTTGCGGCAAGCAGCAAAACTTGTTTAGGATTTTCGCGCGCAAATTTTTTTACTTCGTCCTTGAACCAGGTCTTTTGTTTTTCCGGAGGCAGGGCGGCTGTCAGCTTTTCTATTTCCTCAAAACTTGGCGCGTCTTCTCCCCAAATGCCACCGCCGGTCTTATTTCTGGAATTAAGCCCGATATAGAGATTGTGGTCAGCATTGCCGCCGGTAAATGTCCATTCTCCGCCACGGTAATAATTGTAAGAACCCCAGCCGATAATAAAACAACTGACAATCAAAATTACGGCGGAAATCTTGGCGAACGGAATTTTGCGGATTAAAAAAAACAACGCCGCTAATAAAATATACGGCAAAAAAACTGTGCGTATCCAGAGCGTAAAGCCGAGTATAAACCCAAGCTGGATTGCGGTTAAAAAGTCGCGTTTTTGGTCGAAGCGTATAGAATAATAGATCGATA
>BGZN01000036.1 GCA_003864455.1 Candidatus Termititenax aidoneus
ACGGGCAACTGGGTTGTGACCGCCTAAAATTTCATAATGAACTAATTATAATCATTAGCTTCATCTTCAAAATCATTTAGATTATGCTTTCCCGAAATAACAAGTAGTTCTGCATAATCTTCTTCGTTCAGAATATTAGTAAGGTCAGTATCAATATTGATTTCGAGAACAGCGAGAAGGAACTTCTTACTGTGTTTCAGCTTTTTATGAGCGTTATTAACTATCATAGCTGCTTCATCAGGAAACAGTTTTATAAGATGAAGCATGAAATTTTGATTCTTTCGTAATTCTTTTCCTAACTTGTTCACAGCGTCAGGTAACGAGTATTTAGCAAATTTAAGAATAAATCTGGCATCATTACATAAATTTTCTCCTATACTGTAGTACAAATCGTCTGGCATTGCTTCTTGAATCCAAGCTTCAGATGCATAATAGTGCCGAAGTTCTTTTGCGCGCTTCATTGCTCTTAATACAATTTCACTATCATTGTTCCAAGTATTGGTGTCGCCATGCCTTATAAGCAGGTGAGGATAAGTTCCCGCTACTAGTAAAGCAAACTCCCGATCAGTTGGATGTTTTTTTAGCTCCACAGCTAGAATTTGTGGAGTAAAATTCTTTACGGTAATAACACTTTCTTGTTTTTGTGGTGACGATATTTGTTTTGTCTGCATAAACTTACCTCCTATATCTATATCGTAAGCAGTTTTAGTTTGTTGCAAAAATTTATTTAATAAATCAACTTTCATGTGGTATAATAATGCCCATAACAAGGAGTTGAATTATGCCACAAATTATACCTATAAAAGACCTTAAAAATACCAGCGCTATAGCACAAATGTGTCAGGAAGCGACAGAGCCGATTTATATTACGAAAAACGGCTATAGCAGTATGGTTATAATGAGTTCCAAAATGTATGAGGAGAGAATGTTTCTGCAAGATGTTTATTGCAAATTGACTGCAGCTGAGGAGCAGATCGCGCAGGGCAAGACGCTGGATGCCGGAATTTCTCTAGAAAAGATTAAAGCGAAATTTAAACTCTAACAATGTATAGCTTAATAATTTCAGAACTAGCTCACCAGGATTTAGAAAAAATTTTGTCGTATATTACCGGCCAATTGTCTTCTCCGCAGGCGGCGCAAGATTTTTTAGTTGAAGTGCAGAAATGTTACGAGAGACTGCGGGATAATCCGCTTATTTACAAGACCTGCAACGATATTTCTTTGTGTGTCGGAAATTATCGCCGCGCGCTTGTTGCTAATTATGTCTTGGTTTATAAAGTTGACCGCAAGAAACGGGTTGTAAATATTTATCGTTTTTTTTACGGCAGGCAGGATTATTTAAAATTAATATAAATAAAAAACTTAAACTTTCGCAGGGCGGTTTCGCGCTTGTGAAATAAAACAGCGCCGTCACGAACTTAACTTTGCTTATTTTCTTACACCGCTGGCCGCCGGATTTTTAAGTGGTATTTGTCAATCATTTCTTGCGCTTCTTTTTTGGTCTGAGCCAAGCGCTGTTCCGGTGTCATGTTTTTGGTTTCTTCATAAATTTGCAGTCTAATCGCGTGAATTTCCTGCATTTCAATTGGTTCAGTATAGACTTCAGGTATTTTCATAGTTACTTCTTATAACATACTGCCCGGGCAACTGGGTTGTTGTCTGTTTTCAATATTAATCAATTATCATCATCGGACAATAAACTAAAACCTTCGTTCATTAACCAGATTTCTCTCCGATTATCACTTCGTAAATCACTAAGATTAGTGGTACGAGGTTGAGGTTGTTGGCGTGCTGCTCGTCTTGTATCGTTTATCATAAAATCATGATATTGTCTTCTTTTTAATTCTTTGGTAAAGACAGGGTTATTTCTTACACTATCTGTAATATAACGCAGTATGTTTTTATTGTTTTTTACTAAAACTAAATTAAAATCAACATCATTACGAATATTATCAGATGCTAATAAATAAAGGTTAGGAAACCATTCGACAGCCGCGAATACAATATCTTTATTGTTAGGGTATTTTTCTAATATTTCTCTAACTTTGTTTTCTTTTTTAACCCAAGTGCCTTTTTTTGCACTTATTTTTTGAATTTGGTATTTAGCTTCGGCTATTTGTTTTGTTTGCATAATTCATCTCCTAAATTTTTTTATCAAATGCCAAAATTATTGGCACTTTAGTATATCGTAAGTAATTTACAGAAGTTGCAAGAATTTTGCCGCTTTAAAGTTACTTACGTCTAATATATCGTAACCACTGCTAATTCGTTGCAAAAATTTTTTAGGCGGCAGGGTGTGGTATAATTAATTACTATGCATAACTGGTCTACCGATACAACGCGTTTAAAAGAATATCCCGAACAATACGCCATTTGGCGGCTGGAGCAGCAGCTTAATTATGGTCTGGCGGAAAATGAAAAAATAGATAGAAGCCAGCTGGAAAAATACCTGCCAGAGTTGAATATAGATCAGGATACACGAAATTTTTTAGAGCTTCTTTTGTATGACAAAAAGCCTGCTTAATAAACGTCAGCAGAATTTTCTCCAATTTTTTAATTCCTGGCCGGAATTGTCTGAGCGTTTTTATTTTTCTGGCGGCACGGCCTTGAGCGAGTACTATTTACAGCACCGTTTTTCGGAAGACCTGGATTTCTTTTCTGAACAAGAAATTTCTTCCGCTGACTTAAGTTTGTTTTTGACCGCGCATAAAAAAGATTTTGATGCGGAACAAGTTCAATATCAGCGGTCGTTTAACCGCAACTTATTCTTTTTGCGTTATACGGATGCCTCCGAATTGAAAGTGGAGTTTACTTATTATCCTTTTGCCCGTTTAGAAAAAGGACTGCGGCAGGACAATCTGCAAATTGACAGCGTCTTAGATATTGCGGTCAATAAAGTTTTCACTTTGACCCAGCAGACACGCGGCCGGGATTATTTTGATATTTATGCTGTTTGGCAGAAATATGGTTTTGATTTTCAGGATTTGCTGAAAAAAGCCAGGCAGAAATTTGATTATCCGATCAATTATCTAGAGCTTGGTAAAAATTTATGTAAAGTCAGGACTTTTTTAGATGATCCAATTTTAATAAAAGAGCTGAACAAAAATAATATAGAAAAATATTTTTTAGACCTGGCTCAAAAAATAGAATTATTAAAATAATAGCCGGTAGGTAATGGTTAACCATGCTAAGAGAAAATCTCTGTTTTTATTTGTGAAAAAATATTGCCTACAATAGGCCTCTGTTGCAAAAATTTCAAATGCTGAGACAGCCTATAATAAAATCTCTCGGCAAATGGTGCTTGTTTTATCAAGCGGGTCATATGGGGGTGGGTTTTTCTGGTTGTATAATGACCTGACAGTTACATCATGCCAAAACTCCACAGGAATATTCTGTAAATCTTTAAAAGGTATATTTGCTTCTAAACAGGCGACAACAACTTCTTTGGAGCGCAGCGCGTCTGGCGGCAGGTCTGCCAAACTGCTTATTTCTCCGGTGTTAATTTTTTGCAGGATTGCTGCTATTTGTTTTCTTTGCATAGTTTGTTTCCTAAAGCCTTTGGACTAAATTATATCGCAGGCAATTCCAATCTGTTGCAAAAATTTTGCCGCTTTAAAATCACTTACACTAACATAGCGCAAGCATTTTTAATTTATTGCAGATTTTTTTAGATGGAATTGGTATAATTTATCTTCCGAAGAGGAGTTTTTTTATGTCCAAATTAAATATTGGGGTTTTCGTAGGCAGTCTGCGGCGGGAATCTTTTAGCCGCAAAATCGCCAAAGCGGTAGCCGGTCTGCTGCCTGAGGATTTTCAAAGTAAACTGGTAGATATTGGCGGATTGTCTCTGTACAATCAAGACGAGGATACTCCGGAAACAACGCCGCCGGCCTGGGTTGTTTTCCGGCAGGAAGTAAAAGCGCTGGACGGCCTGCTTTTTGTAACGCCGGAATATAACCGTTCCGTGACTCCAGTTCTGAAAAACGCCCTGGACATAGCCTCGCGGCCGTATGGCCAAAATGTCTGGAGTGGCAAGCCGGGCGTGCTGATCAGTGTTTCGCCCGGACAACTCGGCGCTTTTGGCGCGTATCATCATTTACAGCAAACCATGGCTTATTTAAATATTATTTTGCTGAATCAACCGGAAGTTTACATTAGCAATGTGCCGTCGCTCCTGGACGCTAAAGGTGAAATCAGCAATCCGCAAACTCAAAAATTTTTGCAGACTTTTGCCGCCGCTTTTGCGCAATGGGTGCGGTTGTTTCCGGTAAAGCAGACAAATTAAGGCGCGCGCCGGACTCTGGCCAGACTTTGTACCTGAATGTCGATGTTCCATTTGTTTTTCTCTGATTTGTACAGCGTATAGGCGTGTTCATTGTAATGAAAAAAGACATTGACGCTGTGGTGTTTGGCTGCGTTGTTCAGCGGCAGCATATACGCGCCGTGCGTGCGCCAGTAAGTGAAAGAGTAGCTGAGAAACCGCATTTTCTTTTCCGGAATACCGCCAAGGCCTAGAGATCTGGTTACTAGCGAAGGGGACAGATATTGGTCAAGAGTGAGTATGTTCCCAAATTCGTCTACCGCCCAGATATAATCTTTTAAGGCAGTAAGAGTTAGGTTTTGATCGAACAGTTTCGGCAGGCAGTACGTGGATTTGATTGTATTGGCCAGACAGCAGATTGCATTGCCGCCGGTGAAATACAAACTTTTGCCGGAAATGATGTCCAGAATTTTTTTAATTTTAATCTTACCCCAGTGGCTGTCCAGAGTAATTGGCGAGTACGCTTGAAATTCCAGCGGCGGCGGAAAACTAAAATTAATCAGGGAGATTATTCTGCCTAGCTGTCCCAGTTTGCCGGGATTATATTTTGTTGTTTCCGGCCACATTTGCTTAGACATAATGTGCGTGGCGAACACGACGTTGTCAGCGGCAGCGATGAGTTTAAGGTACAGCATGTTTATAAAGTTTCCGGCAAAATTATGTAAATATATCGTTACTGTTTTTAATCCGTTGCAAAAATTTTTGCTTGCTTAATATAGCTCGTTGCTGGCCTTTTAGTAACCGCCTATAATACATAAATCTAGATTATGCTATAATAGCGGTATGCGAAAACTTATTTTTACAGTACTTTTGCTGGGGGTATTATTTTTGACTGGCTGCAACGGCCGTCTGGTCGTTAAGAACGCGGATGTTAACGATATTATTCCGCTGTTCAAGGAATTTGTGGCTTTGTACGGCTACAATCTGACCTATGCCAATGACAAGACCGGCGCTTACCGCGTGGAAATGGGGCAGGTTTATATACCGGCGCAGACCGAGACTGTGCGCCAGCGCGCCAGTATTGCCACAGAAAATATTTACACGCAGCCGCAATTAAATTCCTATGAAGAGAGCCGCTGGAAAACAGTGTCGGCCATTGACCGTTATGTGCTGGTGGCTGTCATGGCGCGCATCACCGCCAAAAACGGCGATGTGATCATTCAGTTGGATTCCACGGAGAGCGTCGGCCCGACTTCCAGTCAGGTTAATTTACTGCGCAAATATTTCCGTGATCTCGGCTATCAAGCGGAATTTGAGTAATGAAAGCTCCGGCGCGCGCGGCCCGAAAATCGGTCAAGATACACGCGCTGCGCTCTCACGAGGATGAACAGTTTGTTGCTGATCAGGTCATTGCCGGATATATTGTGCTGGTCGATTTTAAATATATTGATGAAGCGATCAAGCAGCGGGTCAAGGCTTTTTTGGACGGCACGATGTGCGGTCTTGACGGCAAAATGATTGCGCTGCGCGATGATTTGTTGCTGCTTTTGCCGAATGGCGTGCTGGAAGAAGAGAATATGGGGGAATACAAACTTGCGTAAAATTGTCTGGGGATTTTTGCTGCTGGCGCAATTGTGGGCGGTGGAGTACAGCCTGCCGGCGCCGCAGCGCGTGGAAATACCGGCGGACGGTCTGACTATTATCGGCACGTATTATCCGGCGCCGGCAACGAGCAACAGCGCGGTGATCTTGATCCACGGCTTGGGGCGCAACCGCGGCGACTGGAATGATCTGGCCAGATATTTACAAAAAGAAGGCATCACGGCGCTGTCCGTGGATCTGCGCGGACACGGCGAATCTGTCGATGCCGCCGGATTGGGTTGGCGCGCTTTTACTGCAGAAAATTACGCGGCTTTACTGGCCGATCTCAACGCGGTTTTAAGTTTTGCCGGCCGCAATTTCAATGTCAAACCCAGGCAGACCGGTTTGATCGGGCAGGGGCTGGGCGCTAATCTGGCTCTGCAGCTGGCCGAGCGCAATCCGCAGGTGGCGGGAGTGGTTTTGCTTTCGCCGGCGCCGGATTACAAAGGCGTGAAATTGGCCGCGGATAAATATCAAAAATCCATTTATGTTATTTGCAGCCAGTTTGAAAAATTATCGGTCGAGGCTGATGAATATTTAAAAAGAAATTTCAGAGGCAAACTCAAATCTGATGTTTACGATTACAGCGGCACGATCATTTCGATTTTCCGCCAAAAATTCACTTTGCCGAGCAATATTTCTGTGTGGTTCAAACAGCTTTTTGCCGATTAAAAACCGGAATTATTCCCGCGCGGGCTCAAGCGGCGTGAATTAGAAATTTCTGCAAAACCCTCTTAAATATTATATAATTTTAAACTATGCGTAAACTGGGTTTATGGAGCGGGCTTTTGTTTTTGGGGCTGTTTTCAGTTGGTCAAACCGCTGTGGTTTTAGCGGCGGACAATGATTTATTGCGCCCGCCGGTGTCCGCGCCCAATCCTTTTAGTCCCAACGCCGACGGCATGAACGATACGACTACTATTATTTATCAGTTGGCGCGCGCCGCAGACCTTAATATTTATATTTACGATATCAACGGCAATGTAGTTTGGCGGCGGTTTATTTCCAGCGGACAGGAAGGCGCGCGCGCCGGGCTCAATCGTGTGATTTGGGACGGCCAGGCTTCTTGGCGCGGCGAGGGTGTTCTGCCCAACGGGGTTTATATTTGCCGGATTTTGGCTGATGCCGGCGCCGGCAAAAAATCACTGGGACGCGCGAAAATTTTGATTTTGAAGTAAACCAAAATGAAAAAATTGATTTTAATATTATTTTTGTTAGCCGTAGTCTGTGCTGACACGCTTGGCTCGCCGGATATTTCGGCTTGGCCGGCCTCGGCGCGCCATATAGGTCTGGGCGGTTTGAGCGTGGTTATCGCCGCTGATCCGGCGGCGGCTGTGCACAATCCGGCCGCGCTCGCGCCGCTGGAGCATTTTAAATTTTTTTCACTTTCGGCGCAGACTTTGCAGGAAATTAATTATCTCAATTACGGCTTGGCTTTTCCTTTGCCGGGCAATTCGGCGCTGGGTATTACTTATCTGTCGCGCGGCCTCAACGATATTCCGTTGACCGACGCGGCTTTTGCCGCCGCCCCTGATCTGGACGCCGCGCTGTCCTACACTGCTTACCGCGAAAATGTTTATTTGCTGACTTACGCTCGGGCGCAGGAGCTTTGGCTGCGGCCTTTTTATTGGGGGATCAACGCCAAGGTTTTGCAGAAAACTGTCGTGGACTATGACGAAGGCGGCGGAAGCGCCTTGAATTTTGATCTGGGTTTTTATACCGAGCCGCTGCGCGAACTGGGACTTGGACTGAAGGTGCAGAATATTCTGCAGGCCGGACAGGGCAATGTGCTTTGGCAGACCGGCGCTGCGGAGAGATTAGATCAATACATCACACTGGGTCTGGCCAATAAAACTTTTTTGCGCAATGTTCTGTTCGGCGTTGAAGTCCAGAAAAATACAGCCGGCGACGCTTATCCCGGCGTTTTGCATTTTGGCGTGGAATGGCATCCGCTGGAGTCTTTGTTTTTGCGCGTCGGAGCGGGGCAGTATTTGCTCGCGCCTGACGCTGGGGACGGCGGATTTAATTCGCTCGACTCGTATTATTCCGCCGGCGTGGGTATAAATCTTTTTGGCCTGCGTTTGGATTACGCGTATTGTCCGGACAAAGAAGCCGCTGATTTAGCCGCGCATTATTTTTCCGTGGCGTATGCCGGCGCTGAGCCGCTGGATAAAGATTTGCCGCCGGCTGCAGAAAAACATTTGTCAAGCAACGCTAGACAAACTTTGTCTATACCCGAAACCGCTGACGGTACGGATGACCCGAAGCCGCAGATAATTTTGAAATATCCTACAGCCAATCTGACCACCACCCAATCCAGTTTGCTGGTGTCCGGAACTCTGCGCGACGCCGCGGCCTATGTGCTCAACGGCGAGGAGTATTCCGGCCAAAAAATAAACCAACAGATCGAGCTGAGCGTCGGTTTAAACGAGCTTACTGTTGGTTTGCCGAAACAGCCGCAACTGCACAAATTTAAAATCTTGCGTTTGAGCAGTTTTGACGATATTTCTGCCGAGTCGCAGCGGGACAATATCATCGCGGCGGCCACGCTGGGCTTGATGTCCGCTGATTATCCGCGGCGTTTCAATCCGCAGCGCGCCGTTTCCCGCCAGGAAATCGCGCAAATTATTTTGCGCTTGCAGAATAATTCACCGCAGGTTTGGCGCGGCGCGTTTGACGAAATAGATATTCTGTCCAATGACGGCATTTTGATCGGTTTTCCTGACGGCCGGTTGCGTCCCGACGGGCGGCTGACCAAAGGCCAGTTGGCGCTGATGCTGGCGCGTCTGTTGGAACTGCCTTTGCGTGAAGCCCGGCAGCACGGCATAGTTGATCGAGAACACTGGGCTGATCCGGCTGCCGCGGCCTTGGCGGACACCGCTTTGTATAGCAACACGGATTTTTCGCCGCGCGGCGAAACGGTCAGCCGCGCGTATTTGGCCGCAATGCTGGCGCGTCTGCCGCAGGTCAGCGAACGGATCAAAGCTATGTATTTTTATGAAGACTTGCGTATTGAATTGCCGCCGCGCTCAAATTACCGGCCAAAACCGCAGCCAGAACGGGATTTGCTCCTCTTTGAGGAAGCGGCGCGCGGCGGCCGCTGATGTATTCCGTTTATATTTTGCAATGCGCGGACGGCGCTTACTATACGGGCATCGCTTTGGATACCGCCGCGCGGCTGGCCGTACATAATTCCGGCAAGGGCGCTAAATATACCCGCGCGCGGCTTCCGGTGCGGCTGGTCTATCAAGAAAACGGCTACACCAAAAGCGCGGCGCTCAAACGGGAAAAAGAGATTAAAAATCTGCCGCGCGCGGCAAAAATAAAACTGCTGAAATAATCAACGGCCTTTGCCGCGCGCTCGGGCAAACGGCCATTTTTTTTGAAAATAATTGCCGCTGTCGCTGGAGTCATGCGAATAAAGCGGCTTGCTTTGCGGCGCTTTGCTGGAAGCACGGCCGCGGCGCGCGGCTGAAACCTGTTTTGCTTTTTGGGGCGGATGTTCGTAATTTTCCAGTTTGCTGAAGTTGTAGCTTTTTTTGCCGCGTTGTCCGCCCTGCGGCCGCCGGCGCGCTCCGGCCGGTTTTTCCGCGCCGCTGAATCTTAACATCTCCCCGTCCGCCGGTTTGATAATATTGATAGATTTTTTTAGCAGACGCTCGATATCGCGGACAAGTTTGCCTTGATCCGGCGTGGCTATAGAAACAGCTCTGCCGTTTTGTCCGGCGCGTCCGGTGCGGCCGATGCGGTGTATATAACTTTCCGCTTCGTCCGGAATGTCGTAATTAATGACCAACTGAATATCTTTGACGTCAATGCCGCGCGCTGCGATGTCTGTGGCGATTAAAATGCGATATTTACCGGAGCGAAAGCCGTTGATGGCCTGCTGTCTTTGATACTGGCTGCGGTCGGAATGAATTTCTGCGGCCGGATAAGTTTTGTGCAGCATTTTCGTCAACTGCGCGGCCATGCGTTTGGTGCGCACGAAGACCAGCACCGGTCCGGAACTCTCGTCCAGCAATTTAGCCAGAACAGATTTTTTTTGCTCGCGGCTGACAATGTACAGGCTTTGTTCGACAGTCTGCGCAACTGTGCCGGCCGGCGCGACCTCGACAGTTTCCGGAGACTGCATATATTTGCGCGTGATCTGCCGGATTTCCGCCGGCATTGTAGCGGAAAAAAGCATCGTCTGTCTGGCGGCGGGCACGGCTTCCAGGATTTTTTCAATTTGCGGCTTAAAACCCATATCCAGCATGCGGTCTGCTTCATCGAGAACTAAAAATTTCACATTGTGCAGACGTATCGTGCTTTGCTGCAAATGGTCGATCAAGCGGCCGGGTGTGGCGATGACCACGCGCGGCTGTTTGCGCAGATTTTGGATCTGCAGATTCATGGACGCGCCGCCGATCAAAAGGCAGGTGTGCATGTGAAAAGGCCGGCAGATTATTTGCAGAGTGTCCGCCACTTGCTGCGCCAACTCACGCGTCGGCACGAGCGCCAGCGCATTGCCGTCAGAGCCGGGCAGGGTGTTCACTATCGGCAGGCCGAAAGCCAGCGTTTTGCCGGTGCCGGTTTGCGCGATGCCCAGAATATCCCGTCCCTGCAAAGCCGGCGGTATGGCGCGCGCCTGTATCGGCGTCGGGATCAGCCAATTGTTTTCCTTCAATGTTTTTAACAAGAGAGGATTTAAATTTAAGTCGCTAAATGCTGTTATTTCACTGCCCACAATTACTTTTAGTATAAATCCTAACGCGGTTTTTGTACAGTTAAATTTGCAACCGCTCCCCCGATTCGTAAACGCTACCGTTTATCCGCCGCCTAAAATGTTGAATGGAAAACTTGTTTCTCGATTGCTTACGGCCCGGCTTTGTTCCTGTAGTATTGGCAATATATCTAAAGCCTTCCAGTTCTTTAAGTGCTCTTCATAAGTTCTATCTGCGCTAACGCCGTAGTGTCCACTTTTAAAGTATTCGATTTGGCCATAGTTAATAATGTGAAACAATAAAGTCAGATCGTTCTGCCTTAAGGCAGAGCTGACCATCAAGCCGTATTTATCATGCGAGAGCCTGTGCCCACAGCCTTTCACATATTCCAAATCCTGGGGATTTTCATTGATATGCGCGGTCACTCTTTCTGTTAATTCTGCGTCGGTGATTTCCCAATAATCTGCTGTATGAAATGGATCATGTCTCGAAGCGAATGTATGACCTGGATGTTTTCTTTGCCAAGCTTCACCCAAAAGTTTAAAAATATCATTCTCGAGCATATATTTAAGTTTGTCTTCGTCTGAATATTGATTTGGAGTGTGTGTTACTTCCATTTTTGTATTTGGCTTGCGTATGTCTTCCAGCGCGACGTTATGAATATATTGCCAGGCCGCGAAACCGTGTTTTTCCAGAGCAGTCAACGCCAAATCAGCATAATCAGCGTAGGTCAATCTATCCCTGTTTATTTCGCCAAGCAACCGAACATCTTTTTCTATGCCTTGCCTGACATATTTTGCGTATGTGCTTGAGCACACTTCGGACGGAGACCACTCTATGTATTTATAGTATAAATTATCATATTTCCTTTTAGCCATTTTTGCTCTGAAACTCATAACCTTGGTCTGCATATTTATTTGCCTCCTAAATGTTTTTTTGCTTTTCCGTACACTATAATTTAAAACCACAAATACATCGTAACTAATTTTCAAGTATTGCAAATATTTTAACGCTTTTCCCGTAAAAGGACTAATTACATGTATGTAATTACATGCATGTAACTAGTATAACATATGTTTCCGTAAAATCAATAGTTACATATATGAAATTTAATATCAGAAAATTAGCAAACAAAATAAGACGCTTGCGCAGACAACAAGGTTTAACCCGTGAAAAACTGGCTTTTGAAAACGACTTGTCCAAGCCTACCATTACACGCATTGAGCGCAATGAGTTTGACCCCAAACTTTCCACTTTGCTAAAAATAGCGCAGGGTCTGGATGTAAAAATTTCTGAATTGCTTTCTTGCCTGGACTAATAAAAATAGGCCGCTCCGAACTCCAGTATTTCCGCCCTGCCGCGCTGGTAAATGGCATAACTCGGCCTGCCCTTGCGGGGCAGAGAGGGAGAGCCGGGATTGATGTACAGTTTATTTTGGTATTCTTTTATTTCAGCAACGTGTGAATGTCCGGTGATGATGATGTCATGATCTCCGGCGGACACAGCGCTGTCGCCGTGATAGAGCAAAACTTTTTTATTTTCGTAAACAAAAGATAACGCGTATTTCTGCGCGGGAAAAAATTCCGGCCGGTCGCAGTTGCCGTAGACAAAATATTTTGGATTGGGTAAATCTTGGTATTCCCGCCGCAGACTTTCCGGTTGATAGTCAGGATTGTTGGGGTAGGGATAGCGATTGCCGAAAAAATCTCCGGCAATAACTAAAACATCCTCAGGTTGCAGCCGGCTCAGCAGTTTTTGCCAAACCGAATAAAACCCATGAATATCGGCGGTGATCAAGAGGCGGGGCATGGTTTTATTTTACGATAAATTGTATAGCCGGAGCAAACACAGCGCTGTCTGGACAATAAATCATGTAAATTTAGGAATCGATTCCTAAATTTACAGGTTGATTTGGGAATTGCTGTATGTTAACATAACGGCATTGTGAAAGAATATCGGCGCGCGATAGAAAACATTATCAAGAGCAGTCTTTTTGAAAAAGGCATGCTTACCATTATCTATGGCCCAAGACAGGTCGGCAAGACGACTTTGGCCAAGAGAATATTAAAAGAATATAAATCTGAAAAAGGCTATTTTAATTGTGAGTTGCAAAGTGTGGCGGACATTTTTGCCGCGGGTAATCCGGAGTCTATGCGCGATGAATTTGGCGGTCATAAGGTCATAGTTTTTGACGAAGCGCAGACCATTCCCGATATAGGCCGTAAACTTAAATTATTTATTGACACTTATCCTAAGACCGCAATTATTGCTACCGGTTCTAGCTCTTTTGAATTGGCCAACAAAATCAATGAGCCGCTGACTGGACGGCACTACGAATATTTTCTTTCCCCGCTCTCGACTGAAGAAATGTTAAATGAGCAGACTAAAATAGCGGTAAAAGATGACTTAAACACCCGCTTGATATATGGGAATTATCCAGCGGTGTACAATGCAAAAAATAATTCTGTCGCGCGCCAAAAACTGGAACTGTTGGCGACCAGTTATCTATATCGAGACGTTCTGCGTTTTGGCGCCGTCCTTAAATCTGAAGTTTTGATGAATATTTTAAAAGCGCTGGCGCATCAAGCGGGCGGTGAAGTATCCTACAATGAAATTGCTGGTCTGGTCGGCATTGACCGCAAGACAGTCCTGAATTATATCGGTCTCCTGGAGCAGGCGTTTATTATTTTTCGCTTAACTCCGTATACTAACCGCAAACGTGATGAGATAAAAAAGCTGCGCAAAGTTTATTTTTATGACAATGGCATTCTGAATGCCTTAACCAACAATTTTACCAGCGTGGGTTCTGGCAGAGATTTGGGCGGATTGTGGGAAAACTATATGGTCTCCGAAAGAGTAAAATTTCAAAAAAATCATTTGTTATACCGCCAAAATTATTACTGGCGCAAACGTTCCGGCGCGGAAGTTGATTTTATTGAAGAATATGACGGCAAACTTGTTCCGTTTGAATTCAAGTACAACAAAAGCGGTGTCAGTAAAGGCGCTGCAATATTTACCGAAGAATACGCTGCCCAAAGCGCCGCCGCAGTAAGAGTGATTAACAAAGATAATTTTTTAGGGTTTGTTTCCTGAATTTGCCAAGATACGCCTTTTTTCTTTGTAATATTTCTCTAAACCTGTGAATATCGGCGGTGATCAAGAGGCGGGGCATAGGAATATTTTACTTAAATTTCAAAATTATGTCGCCGTTATGTTTATTTTTTTTGGTGATTTTGTCTCCATAATATTTCTCCAGTAGCGGCAAAATGTCAGGACTTTCGCTCAATAAATCTGCCTTTAACAAAATGC
The DNA here is from genome assembly GCA_003864455.1 of Candidatus Termititenax aidoneus. Classification (GTDB taxonomy): domain Bacteria; phylum Margulisbacteria; class Termititenacia; order Termititenacales; family Termititenacaceae; genus Termititenax; species Termititenax aidoneus. The sequence goes on from BGZN01000036.1 coordinate 13,915, forward strand.
CGTCCAGATTATCATTGTTTTCTAAGTTTTTAGCTTGCAAATAATCGGACAAAATATTCTGATCAGACAAATGTATTTTCTCGAAAATTATAAGATCATCCTCATTGTCTGCTGTGACATAATCGGCGACAATAATGTAGCCTAAGATTAAATCATTTTTGACAAACACACAGCTGTAGTTATCCGGGAAAATCAAACCGCCCTCACCGTCATCCTCTCCTTGGCCAATGGTTTCCAGTAATTCGGTAATATTGTCCATTTCTGTTTTATCATTTACAAACGACTTAATTAATGATTTGTCCAGCAAATCTATGCTTAATCCATAATATTTAACTGCTTGCACAGAGTTGTCTTTATGGGGATTATGGAAAACATAATTTGTAAGGTGACTCTCCCAGTCCGAATAAATCATCTTTCCAGCCAAAGGACTGGCAGTACGTCTTTTTAATTCTAAATGGCCGGTGAGCAGGCCGCCGTCATCATTATAGCTCGTGCCGACGACAATCATTTTATCCGGGTATAACTCTTTTAGCACATTATAGGCGGGGATTAGCGCCGGACGATATTTAACAGCGCGGTGGGCCAGCTCAATATTATCAATAACCAGAGTGGTAAATTCCCGGCTTTTGGCCTGATCGGTGGCCGCCACTAAAACTGACTGCATCACCAGATCTTCGCTGCCGTCGGGATTTACTAGAGACACAATAAAATAAGCTATATCTTCACGGGTAATATATTGACAATTTTGCTCCGAACCAAATGGCATACAACAGTCTGTATAGTCGCCGCATACCCAGCCCCGCGGGTCTGATTTGCGGCAGATCTCTACTTTTAATTTGCGGCCGATTTCAGTATAACCATACTTTAGCAAAATTGCTTTTATCTGTTCGGCATCTTCTTTGCCGAGCTCTAATTGGCCTGTTAAATAAGCTTGAAATACATTCATTTTGGAGTTTTTCTTTAGTTTGTTGCCCTGTTCCATATATTTTTTTTGTTTTAAGACTTGATCTAATTCTATTTTAATTTGAGTACTGATAGTCTGGCGTTGTTTGTTATTAAAGCCTAAATACACTAAAAAAGCCGCCAAATTAAGAATGTGTGCATCGGAGCGTTCTAAAAGCGTTTTTATGTAAAAATCTTTTTGTTTGCCCACTTTATTAGCTAAGGACAAGACAGGCTCAAATCCGAGCAAGTCCACAGAATTAAAGACAGCCTCTTGTTTTTGATAAAAAATATCCAGAGTGGACTGCAGGGTTTCCCGCAGCGCGGGACTATTTAGCAGAGAATTTTCTAATATTTGTTTTAGGCCGGTTATTTCTTCCGGCGCTAAACGGAAATTTAGATCGGACAAAGAATTTAGATTTATCCCGGCTACGACTCCGCCGTCAGTCAGATTTAGAATAATTCTGTTGCTCAAGTTTTTCTGATAGGTCATAATGTATTTTTCTTTATTGGCTGGATCGGCGGTTATAGCCGCGTCGCGTTTTTGCTGCAGTTCGGTTTTGGTTTTTAGATCAGCTTTGCGGAAAATATCAAGCAGCAGGCCCAGACTATTTTCATCCTTAAAATATTCGATGTATTTAGGCGTCAATTTATTTAGGCCGTGTATACCCAGAGCGGTGTATACCAGTTTATATAGCGGATCGAAAAGTAATTCTTGAGAAAAAGGCTTAATAATTTGCCGTTCGTCCACGTTGTCTTTTTTTTCTATGTAGTTTATCAGCGTTGCTATATGCAAGTGCAAGTTTTCATTATATTCATTATATTCATTGTCTTCATTATCTTCATTGTCTTCATTATATTGTTGATAGGCATAGACCATTGCTTTGATATAATCTAAAGAAATTCCTGGCGCCTTTAACAATATGTTCATAGCTTCTTTAAACGGCTTGCTGGCAGTGACTGGAATTTCAAAATGTTCACATTGCCTGTAAACTTCTTGAGATAGAGCGTCCAAAGAAGCAAAAGGTTCTAGCTGGCCATTTTGGAACTGCAGATAATCATTTATGTCAAAAGAACTCAATAAGTTTGCTAGACTCCCAAAATCTAAGGTTGCAGAAAAAAGAGGCCGCAGTACGAGATTGATGATTTTCTCCTGATCCTGCGGCGGATGTTTGGCTATGGCGTTCACAAACAACAGATTGTCGTGAATGTTTCTCCAAAAAGTTCGGCTGTCCAGCAATATTTTTCTTAAATTACCTTCGCCCAGCCAGCCGGATAGCTGTTTTACCCAGGAGCGAACCAGTGGCTCTTCCCGGGCAAAGGCTGCCTGATAATATTTGATTTTTTCTGCCTCAGACAAATAGTCCTGGAAAAAATTAGGAACGTTTTTTAAAATCAGGATTTCCTGCTTGGTCTGACTCAAACCGGATTTAAGCAATTCTATAATCTGCCCTAATTCGGCTTTTTCTTTCTTTTTTGCTTTAAGAAATTTTTTCAGCAGATTGCGGTAGTCTAGCGCTGTATGCGGCTGTGCCAGAATAGCGCCGCAGAGCAATTTTAATTCTTCTGTATTTATAGTGTCCTTAAAGAAATTGTAATATTCAATAATTAAAATTTCTTGTCCATTTTTACGCAGGTCTGTTTTAAGCAAAGACTTGATTTCTGCCGGGAAAGCCAGGTTCTTTATTCCGGCCAGGCTTTTTAATAAAGATGGCAGGGGAGTTTTGGCGGCAGCCCGGTGATATAAATCGGTCAGATCTGCCAAATTTAGATAGGACCTAAATATCTCGTGGTAGTTCTCGATGATAAGCATCTCCTGCCCGGATTTTTTCAGGGTATCTTTTAACATTTCCGGAATAGAGCCTTCAATCTTATTGTCAGATAAATCAATTCTGTCAGCTGGATTAATTCCGGCATTTATAAAGCTAATAAGATTTATAACTTTAAACAGTTCATTAAGATCATATTTGTAGTTTGTCTGCTGCAAATTTTGGCCGTAAAAGTTCCCAATACTTTCTAATCGATCAATAACTGTTTTATAATTGTACTGTGCTTCTTCTATAAGACGGCTTATATTATCCAGATTATTTTCACTGATAGCCGGATTATTATGCAGAAAGTCCATAATTTTATTCAGTGAATCTAAATTTATTCCGTTGGAATAATAATAGTTCGAATTGTTGCTGTGAATGGGGACTCCAATTCGGCTAGACAATTCGTCTCTGATAAAATTGCGCAAGGTTATTGGAGCTTCTTCTAAAGAAAGATGAAAACGAATTATCTGACTGTCGTTTAATGCGGCAAAAACTCTTTTGATATAGTGATATATAGGCGGATACTGTTTTTCAAAATTCTGCTTAATGATTATAGAACTTTTGCCCTGCCTGTATTTTTCCGCAAGTTCGGCTAACTCTTCCGGCTGAATGGTCTGATTGCGGACATTGTACATCAACCAGTCGTGCAGGTTATTTATTACTTCAGGTTCAATAATGTTTATATGCGCCAAAACAGCGGCGTTTAACAAAGTTTTTTCCTCTGCGGAAAATTTTCTGTCTGACCAAGTTACGATTTTTCTCCAATTCAAAGTATAAGAGTCTATAGTAAAGTCAAATTCCTTAGACAGTATATTCAATGTTTTTAAGTAATTCTCCGCCTCTTTAGGGGTTTTTATAGGCGTTGTTAGCACATAGCGCTTTAAATAACGCTTGAGCATCACCAGCTGAAATTCCAGAAAATCACTGATATGAAAATGTTTTCTTTGGTATATTTTAGAGTATTCAGCAAAAAGTCTTTTTAATTCTGTTTCATTATTCCGGCAAAATTTAGCAAAAGCCGCCGGGTAATTTGTGTCAAAAGTAATATTTAAGATTTCCCTGTCATCGAGTTGTTCCTGTTCCCAGTTGATATTTTCCAGCCAGTCCGCGCAGGGGAAATCTTCCTCTATATTTTGGATATAAGCTATTTGTTTGCCGTGCATTTTTTACTCCTACTCCTATAATAAATTATCGTAACTTTGCCTGCGAAATTGCAAAAATCTGGGAAATTACTATAATGTAGGTCATTATGGGCATGACCATCACCGAAAAAATCCTGGCGCGCGCCGCCGGCCAAGCAACGGTAAAACCCGGCGAAGTTGTTTTTGCTCAGGTCGATATCGCATTGGCGCACGATGTAACTTCCGATCTGGCCATTGATATTGTGGAAAAAGATTTTGGCGGCAAAGTCTGGGACCCGGACAAAATTATTGTCCTGCCCGATCACGGCGTGCCCAATAAAGATATTCAGACCGCCACGCTGGTGAGAAGGCTGTTAGATTTCGCCACCGCCCAAAAAATCAAAAATGTTTACAGCGTGGAAACCGGCGATTACGGCGTCTGCCACACTATGCTGCCGTACCGCGGTTTTGTGCGTCCCGGACAGGTCATCGTGGGCGCGGATTCACATACCTGTCAGCACG
>BGZN01000037.1 GCA_003864455.1 Candidatus Termititenax aidoneus
CTTTCAAAACCCATTTTAATAAGTCTGAATCATTCTTAACTTCATTTTGATGCCACGCAAAACCCTCTTGACAGGCTTTATCACATTCCCTCTTAATTTCTAGATAAGCTATATAGTTCTTGTTTTTCTGCTCAAGCCGTTTCAGCAATCTGCCCTTTTCATAGACTATTTTGTCATATATTCGTAGCAAAAACTTAGGCAACTTGACTGACTCTTTATTGCCCGCTTGGCAAAAAGTAAAATCATAATAAACCAAACCATGCTCTTTACGGATTTTACTAAAGGAATCCCCAACCCCTTGATAAAAATATCTCTTTTTCAAATACTCTACCGACATCCGTTGTCGCGGCACAAAGTGCTGTATTTTTATCTGGGGATTAAAAAACGCGGCATAGCCTTCCTTATTTAATTTCAAAGATAATGCTGTTTCTCCATCGCCCTGCCAGCGCTGCTTATCTTTCGGCACAATATCAGGATTTGTCCCGCCAAATTTAAAAAACACATCTTTACGGATAATAAAATTACAGCCGAAGACAAACCAAGCCGGCACTTGCCTTGCTCTATTCCGAAAGTTTATCAAACTCAAATCTGGGAGCATCTTGCCATACAGAGTATCCCGCCAAAAATATTTCAACCATTTCGGGGGGGGGGGGGGGGTATCATAAAGCGGCAAATTATTACCGCCAGCAATCACAATATCCCGATTTTCAAAAGTATCTTCGATAGCAATTAACCAATTTTTATCCACAAAACTATCGTCATCGAGGAAACATAGAATATTGCCCTGCGCTTCCTTAGCCCCACGGTGGCGGGAAGCCATTAGACCGTAATTATTTTCATAGATATAACGCAAATCAGGAATATTGCTTTTATAGTTCTCCACGACGCTTTTAACATCGTCTTGAGAAGTATTGTGAATTACCAAAACTTCATAATCCGCCTGGGGTTTATTTATTTTGGCGAGATAGGTCAAACATCGTTCTGCTAAATCCTTATGGCAAGTGGGAATAATAATGCTGTAAACTATCATCTACACAATCTTACCTTATCTGGCAAAGATTAATCAAATGCTTTACCCAACAACATTTTCACATGCTCAGAATGATAAAAAAACAGCGGGGAATTATCTATTTTTAAATCTTTTGCTATAAGCATTTCACGTTTCTGATTTTTGGCAAACAGCATAATATTTTGGCTATACCACCATTCAATATCTTTGTTTTTCATAGCCGCAGGCCTGATACAGTCAAAACAATCAAAACCTGCCGCATTGAACAAGTCAACCCAAAATTGGATTGGCCGGCAATTTATATGAGCCGTGCCCGGCTGAAAAGGGATCGCCGCCGAAAACAATATTAAATCAGACAATTTAGCCAGGTTGTTTACAAACATTTTTGATGAATTTGCCTGTATATGTTCCGCAACTTCTAACGATATTGCCATATCATATTTAGGATATTTCTCTGCAGAAAAGTTATTCAAATCCACAATATCCAATAAATCTTTTGATACTAATAATCTCTCAAAATCGCCAGAATACAAATCAAGTCCCTTTAATTCTTTCACTCCCATATCTTGCCAGCATTTCAAAAACGTCCCCGCGCCGCAGCCAATATCAATTACAGATTTTGGCATAAAATATTTTTTTACTATTTCGAGAATCAAGCGAGCTGATTTTTGGGCAGAAATTGTAGCTTGTTCTTCGTGATCCGATTTGTTATATAGCTGTCCAAGGTTGTTTGTTGTTTGTTGTTTGTTGTTTGTTGTTTGTTGTTTGTTGTTTGTTGTTTGTTGTTTGTTGTTTGTTGACTTGCTTATTTTGACAAAATACACAAAACATTTTTTAATCAAATTCTTACAACTGGAAAGAATGATACCGCAAGCTGCCATGCGTTTATATTAGCATGCGTCGGAATATTTGTCCCCGCACACCACTTTTAAACCCAAGATAAATCAATGTTCATTATTTTGTTCTCCATGATTTTTTTTCGGACTTTCTGCGCCAATTCTTTTAACTCTGGAATCTCCTTATCGTGCGCCTCAACCAATATATGTTTGATTCTCCGATAAAGCCCAGAATCAATCAGCTTATCCAACACACAAAACTCCGAACCTTCTATGTCCATTTTTAGAACAGCAATTTCAGGCGCTTTGAGTTTCATTATAAACTCAACTATATCTATACACTCAATTTCCTCAAAAACCGTTTTATCTATTTCGGTATTTGTGGGGTATAAACTGTTCCCTTGAGAAAAAAATAATTCGTCAGCAGCATGATATTTAAATTTATACAGTCTTAGCTTATCTTGTCTATCTAAAACTCCATATTTGTACAACTTTACTTTTGGGCTTTTTGCAAACTTTTTCTGCAACACTCCAAAGCATCGTGAATCCGGCTCAAAAGAATATACGGCTGCCCCTTTGTCTGCAAACAATTTGGTAATTACGCCAACATTTGCGCCGCAATCAATGCAAACGGAATCCCTATTTAAGTTCTGGACTATACTGGATTTCTTAAAAGCAGCAAAATGTTCATGTTCTACTTTTTGCCAAGTTGCCTTAAGTGTTTTTTCAGAATTGTGCGGGGGGGGGGGGGGGGGGGGGGTAAAATATATTGCTTTACATATTTTTCGCAGTACTCGAAAAATAAAATAAGTTGTCATACGTTTATAATAACAGAAGATCGCTCTATTTGTAATACATTATAAATCCCATCTACCAGAAACATCAATCGTCATGATAACTTTTTTTTAAAACCAACTGACGCAATCCGTAGGAAAAAAATAATCTCAAATTATATTTTACCCTCGCAATATGATAATTAGTCCAAGCTTTAGTAGCACGCGTCTCCCACTTACAACAACCATGTTTCAAGCAATACGCCACAAAATAGACAAACTTTTTTATGCCTAAATATGTGTGCTTTAGTGTCTCTCCTAACAAACATGCTTGACTATACCGGTATTTTCGATAGTTTGTGTAACTATCACTATTGCCTTGATTAATTAATCTCTTATTTAAATATTCTTGTGTCATTCTGGCCGGCGGAATCATGTGCCAAATCACTGAAGCGCCAACATAAGCAAATTTATAACCCTGCGCCTGAATTTCCAGATTTAAACCAGTTTCACCATCGCCTATCCATTTTCCGGCGGTATTTTCCGGATGAAACCCACCAGTGCTAGAAAAAACATCTGCCCGTATCATTTGATGGCAACTATACACACAAAAATCTTTATCTCTGATTATTGTGTCATCTCCCAAATCATTAAGGCTTAATAAATAATTATTCAAATTTGCTTTAACCCATCGCGGGGGTTCGACTTCCCATTTCGGTAATATCTTACCGGATGCCGAAGCAACAATTGGATTTTCTAAAAAAACTTGGACCAAATTGCGCAACAAAGATTTATCCGCCAACATATCGTCATCGGTATAATAGAGCAAATTACCTTGTGCAATTTTAGCCGCGCTGTTTCTGGCATAATGCACACCTTGTCTATATTCTATGAAAGTTTTTATGTTCTTATATTTAAGATACTCGGCAATTATTTGTTGTGTATCATCCGTAGAATTATTATCAACCACAATGATTTCATACCCTGCCGGGTAATCTTGTGCCAAAAAACTATCTAAAGTTAACCCTAACATTTTGCTTCGATTATAAGTCGGAATAATGATAGATATAAAAGGGTATTTCATATCACTTCTCAAAAAGGGATATTCCAAGAATCAAATTGGCCGGTCTCGGAACATTTGTTGTAAACGCAAACACGGCAGTATATTTTTCGAACATACTTTTTACCAAAAATTTCTGAATTATTTGTTTAAGAAACTTGATACTTAGTATTATTAACATATCAAGTTAATATTCGCAAGTTTCATATGTCAACCCCGACATATATTTAATAATTTTACAATTATACAAAAACCGTACAATCAGTTTTTTCCATTTCTTATGCTTAAAATATTGATCCCTCGGCCAAATAAATTGCGGCCTTCTATTGTTGAGGACATCTTGAAGAAGTCTGTACCATTGCGGCACCAGTTTCTCCGCCGAAAAATTTTCTCTGACAAAACGACGACCATTGAAACCGAGTTTATTATTCAATTCTTTGTCTTTTAGCAACTTGACAATTTTTTGTTTAAATTCGTGAATATTGCCCTTATATAACAATCCTGTTTTTCTATTTTTGATCGTATCTAAAAGACCATAATCAGCTATTGATACTACTGGCACTCCCATTGCCTGCATTTCTACGGCGCAATAACAAAAAGTTTCTGAAATTCCAGACGGATTTGGAATACCTACCGCCGCATTTTTAAGAATTTCATATTTTTCCTTACCAACAACTCCGTAAAACCTCACCGAATCCAGCAGTTTGCCATTATTATTAAGCAAGTGGGGAATAAATCGTTCTTCATATTCTTTCTCCGCAAGACCATATCTGCCCAATACTGCATCTCTATCATATAACCTGTGGCTGCCTAAAACTTTTAATTTAGCATCCGGCATTTCTTTTAAGACATCACGCCAAACAGAAGCCAATATATGGAAACCTTTAGCAGGCACCAATGCCCCCATATACGCTACTACCCCCCCCCCCCCCCCCCCCCCGCATGTTGGAGCTCTTAAAGGAAGATACTCACTCGGCATTATGTTATAGATAAATGTACTTTTTAGTGAAACCATATCGTCAATATACCGATCATACTGCTGTCTTCCCACAAACACATTGGCTCTGACATACTCATTGTTCGTTATCAAATCAGCCTCTTGTTTATAATAAAAATTCTCTCCCCACGTTATTGTTGGCAGCTTTAATTCCAGTATTGTCTTATGCGCTTTTATAATGTCATATTTATTGATAATTAAAATATCCACCAGACTTTCTTTGGCTTTTTGCGCCGCATCTTTTGCGTCTCGAACAATAATATTTTGCACTTTATTATTGTCTAAAAAGCATCTATATGGCGAAAGTAAAATGAATCTAATATCAACATACATCTTTGTAAGATAATGAATCAATACCAATGCCGCGAAAGCCGTACCATTTATACCTAAAGGCTCTCTGCCTATACCTCGCACATCAATATCTTTAAATGGTGAATTATCCAAATAGAGAGCAATCAACATTTTATACCTGATTTCAGTTTGTGGTAGCCGTACAGCAATGCGGAATGTCGGCCATTTTTTGGCCAACAAATAGCACTCTGTGATTTTTATCTACTCCGTTAATCCTAACGCTACTTAAAACCTCTTTGTGCAATAAAGCAAACTGTTTCTTAAAATTTTCCTCGAACCATTCTTCTGTATACCAATCAGGAACAGCAGGAACATTGGGATTATCTGTGCTATACATACCTAAGGGGCAGAATTCAATATACACATACTTTTTAGAATACATAGCTATTATGGAAAAAATCGCTCGAATATTATAGCCCTGAGTTAGGATGAGATGATGGGTTACAGCTAAAACCAGAACAATATCGGAAGCCAGTGCTGGGGCTATGGAATCAATACTCCCCCAAGGCAACATAAAATCCAACAAATAAAAATCTATCCCCTCATTTACTAAATGCTGGCGACCATATTCAATGGCATTTTCATCATAATCTACATTAATCAGAGATTTATATCGCCCAGTTTTGCCCAGCAGAGAACTAACGTAGCCGGAATTTCCAGCTAGATCCAAGCAGGATTTGGCATCAGATGAAAACTGTCCCATCAATTCTATAAACCGTGTAAAACGTTTGCTAGGTTCTTGTTGAAACAACTCACACGAATAGTTTTTCCAAGCTGATTCAAAACTAGGATATTTAGAAAACAAGACTTCCACATATTCCGGTTTTAATTCTTTCTGCACAAACGTTTTCTGCAATACTTTATTATATTCTCGAGAACTATGCCTCGTATGGTGTCTAAAAAAGATTTTACGCATCGTTTTCGCTTCTATCGAACAAGCCAGTCTGACCGGCAAAGGTAGATTCCTGCGCTCATAGCCGCAAATATAATGTTTGGCAAAAAAACTGTCTTTAAAATGCAACATTAACAGCGTATAAAGATAATTATCAATATATTCTTCTACGAATAATTCATCAGGATTTTTCACAAAACTGCCTAAATCAAAAAAAATAGGTTTGTTTTGCTGAAACGCCATATTTAAAGCATGCCCATCTTGTAGCGTATAACCAAAAACTTTTAGCACAGCATTGATTACCAACATATTAATCGCGCTTTCCTTAATCATCGAAAAAGACCAGCAATTAGGGGGCACACAACATAATGCCTCCATCTCAACAATCAGAGGATATTCCTTAGTGTATAAATTTGTTGAATGTATTTTAACAACATATCCTGCCTCCGATAAAGCCTGCAACACGCCACAACTATATAAATCTTTAAATTGAACCACTTTATCAAAAGGAATCCCGCGATAAAATTTTTTCGTTCCATCTAATTCCGTTTTGATCAAGACGTTACCTAGAGAATCGAGCGGCGAGGTAACAATCCTGAAGTCACCAAGTTCCTCTTTAGGCCTAACGGTTTCCAATTGTTGCCCTTGATATTTTTTAGCATCGTCAACAACAGTTTGTATTTTTGTGTTATAAAATTTAGTTGCTTCGAAAAGATTTGTCTGTTTATAGCTCAGCATAGAAGAACCAACTAAGCCAAAAGATTTTATTATTTTCTTTATGCCTTTTTTAAATAAATTATTTACCCTGTCTCTCATCTTCCGCAAAACCACCTTTCTCAATATTCCCAACGAGCAGGCACAGTAACCATTGCACTAGTAAGCAATGAATATTGTTTTTGTTTCATATGTGTTATCTTAAAATTTATTAGGACTTCTCCAGCTGGCACAATATATTTGACAAGCTTAATAGATGAAACCAAAAAAACAGTATATTGATGTGTATTAAATAAATTTTCCGGTAGATAACAAAATATTGTATTTGTACCTAGTTGTACCTTGTACTCAGAATTAATCATAGGTGTAGCATAAAAAAATACCGTATCTGGATATAATGTATCTATAAATGTAAAATAAAAGTGCATTTGCGGATTTATCTCTTGCACTTCAAATACTAATTTTATCCTGTAAGATTTTTCTGCTGAAATACTTGTGGTCACGGCACAACCATTTTCTTCCTGCAATTCCATTTCCAATGGTGCAAAATAAGGGTTACATAATTTACCGTCATTGACCCACTTCGTAGCATTACTCGCCTTTTCGAAATTATTTAAATACAAAGACACTATTTCGTTTATGTTGTTAGAATATTTACAGATTTCTCCATTTCGCAATACTAATCCGCAGGCGCATAATTCTTTCACCGCCCCCATATTATGACTCACAAAAAGCACCGTCCGGCCGCTTTTAGCTACGTCGCCCATTTTGCCCAGAGCTTTTTTTTGAAATTCCGCGTCGCCCACGGCCAGCACCTCGTCCATCAGCAGGATTTCCGCGTCGAGATGCGCTGCCACGGCAAAAGCCAAACGCACATACATGCCGCTGGAGTATCTTTTGACTGGCGTGTCGATAAATTTTTCTAAGCCCGCAAAGGCGATGATCTCGTCCATTTTCCGCCCGATCTCCCAGCGGCGCATACCGAGTATCGCGCCGTTCATATAAACATTTTCGCGGCCGGTCAATTCGGGGTGAAATCCAGTGCCGACCTCGAGCAAAGAAGCGATGCGGCCTTTGATCTTGACCGTGCCGGCAGTCGGCGCGGTGATGCGCGAAAGTACTTTGAGCAGCGTGGATTTACCCGCGCCGTTCTTGCCGATCACACCCAAAATATCACCCTGCTTGACCTCAAAAGACACATCATTTAAAGCCAAAAAATGTTGTTTTAATTCCTGCTCGTTGCCGCTTCGGTCGTTTCGACTACGCTCAACGACCGAATTGACCAGACTATTCGGGTCTTCTTGGCCGCGCGCCCGCGCCCACCAAGACTGCAGATCGCGGAACAATGTGCCGTGCGAAATAACACCCAAGCGGTATTCTTTGTAGAGATTTTCGACTTTTAAAACCACGTCAGACATTATTTCTCCCTAAAATATCGAGCGCTCAGATCTGCGGCATTTTAACATATTTTCTGTACGGAAAAGTTATTATATGTTCACTTAAAGCAGACTACTTATAAATTCAGTAACAAAAAATTCTGCAGAAGCACACAGCGCACTCCCTTGGAATTCACTCGCACCGCATCTTCATCCAGCGTCACCACATATTTAGGAAACTGATCTGTGATTTTTTCTAAATTACCAAACTCACGCCGCTCGGTAATTTTGCTGTCAATACGATACGCCACCTGCACATATATTTTTTTTCCCGGCTTCTCCCCAACAAAATCAATCTCTAAATCGCGCAATTTTCCTACAGAAACACGAAAACCTCGCTGCAATAAAAAAAGATAAACAGCGTTTTCCATAATTCTAGCCAGATCTTTCTCTTTTGTCAGAACATTTCGCAAACCAAGATCTTCAAAATAATATTTTTCCCCTATCTCGAATATCTTTAAACCGCCGATGCCAGAACGCCGCGCCTTATGAATAAGAAAGGCTTTCTCTAAAACGGCCAAATAATTTAAGACGGTCTGCACAGGCATATTTATCCGCTGGCTCTTTAAATATTTACTAATGTTATTGGCGGAAAAAAGATTGCCGGTGTTGTCCGCCAGATAAGCAACCAAACTTTCCAGAAAACTGATGTTCCGAATATTCTCCCGCGCCACCACATCGCGCAGCAAAATCGACTCATAAATATTGCGCAGATATTCTCCCGTACCAGCAGCGCCTTGATGAGAAATTTCCGCTAGATACGGCAACCCGCCAATATGCAGATATTTACGTAAAGCCTCCGCCGTATTTTTCAATTTGTGAAACAGTAAAAACTCAGCATAACTCAAGGGATGTACTTGTATTTGAATATAGCGGCCGGCCAAGTGAGTGGCCAACTCGCCGGAAAGCAAATGCGCGTTACTGCCCGTGCAGTATATATCACAGCGTTTCTCCGCAAACAAAGATTTCAAAGCATTTTCAAATTGCTCTATTTCCTGTATTTCATCCACAAATAAATAGTTGTATTTTTTTTTCAGTTTAGATTTAACTAGATCATACAAATCGCGGTCAGTTTTGATCGAGCGAAACTCCGCCAGCTCTGTATTGACATAGATAATATTAGCCCGCGGATTGTTTTTTCTTATCTCTGCCATTATTTGATACAAAATATAACTTTTTCCGGAACGCCTCTGGCCGACAAGCACTTTGATAATGTGCGCGTCGATATGCGGACGCACCTGCTGCAGATAATGGCTGCGCGGCAAATACTTTGGGACAGTTTCCAACATGATTGAAATTATAGCATATTTTCTTAAAAGTTTCAATTATGTTAGAAACTCTTTCAGACAGGTCAATAACAACTCACCGCTCATAAAAAAGCCCACCACGGCGCGGCAAGCACATTTTTAGCCAGCGGCAAAGTATGCTCATTAAAAGATAAAACAAATTTCTTGGCCGGGGTTAAATTAACCGCGGATAAGCCTTTGGCCATTTCCGGTCTCAAAGTCTTGGCTGATTTTATTTCATAAAATTCAAAGGCCCGGCCTTTGTCGATTATCAAATCGATTTCCACTCCGTTATTATCCCGGTAAAAATAAAAATCCCAACCGGCTTTGCTATTGTTGTTAGATTTTAAAAATTCCATTATGACCATATTTTCAAAAATAGCTCCGGAAACACCTCCCGCCGCCAGAGTTTCGGCGTCTTTGTATTTTAATAAATAGGCCAGCAAACCGGTGTCCGTAAAATAAAGTTTCGGCGTTTTGACCGTCCTTTTCGTAATATTTCTATAGTAGGGCCTCAAAATATAAATTATCCGGCTCGTCTCCAATATAGAAAGCCAATTTTTCGCCGTGGCGTGAGAAATAGCGCAATCTCTGGCCACTTCCTGTATATTCAGCAAATTTCCGGCGCGGCCGGCCAGGACCTGCACAAACGACTGAAAAGCGCCGACGTCCTTAATATTGAGTATTTGCCGGACATCCCTCTCTATATAAGTGGCCAAATAATCGCCATAATAATCCTGCGGAGAACGTTTGGCAGTATTCGGCACAGGGTAAAACCCTTTTAAAATTTGCCGGTAGCAGTTCAACGGCCGGCGCGGTTTTTGTCCCAGCTCCTTAAAAGAAAAAGGCAGAAGTTCAAAAAGCGCAATCCGGCCGGCCAGAGATTCTGTCAGTCCGGCCATCAAAGTAAAAACTTGCGAGCCGGTCAGAATGAACGCTCCGGCTATTTCAGAATTTTTGAGCGTTGTGGTGTATTTATCAACATACAATTTTAGATACGGCAGTATTTCGGGGACATATTGTATTTCGTCCATGATCACCGGCTTCTGGATATTTTCCACAAACAACTGCGGATCATTTTTGGCAGCCAGCCTCAAGTCCGCCGCGTCAAAAGAAATATAATTATAGCGCGGAAATAAATGGCGCAGCAGCGTGGATTTGCCGGTCTGTCTGGGTCCGGTCAGGGCAATAATTGGAGAGTGCTTAACCGCTTGGCGCAGGGTTTTCTGCATAGTCCTGACAATATAGTCTTGCATACCCTTAATTATATGTTATACAATCTTCAAAGTCAACTTATAAAATTGTATAAGTCCTAATTTGGCAACTGCGCCAATTCTTGGGCTTTTTCCAGAGTCTCGGCCTCGGCGATGATGCGGATCACCGGCTCGGTATTGGAGGCACGGACATGCAGCCAGTTGCCGCTGGCGAAAATCACTTTGACCCCGTCCTGCAAATCCAGTTTTTCCGCCGCATATTTGCTTTTGGTTTTTTCCAGCAGTTCGGCCGTTTCGCGCGCAGAAGCACAGTCTATTTTGGTCTTGTACATGATGTATTTAGGCAAAGCGGCCGCCAGTTCGGAAACTTTTTGCTGAGATTCGGCCAAATACTGCAAAATCAAGGTTATGCCGGCCAGAGAGTCGCGGCCATAGCCAACAGCCGGCGCCATAATGCCGCCATTGCCTTCGCCGCCGGCAACCGCGCCGGTCTTTTTCATAGCCAGCGAAACATTGACCTCGCCGATTTTCGTGCGCACGACTTCCGCGCCGTATTTTGCGGCCACGGCGTCAATGATGCGCGTGGTGGAAAGATTGGTGCAGATCTTATTTTGGCCGCGCATCTGGCCGGAACGCAGCCGTCCCAAAAGATAATCCGCGGCCAGACACAGCGTGTAATCCTCACCGATCGCGCGGCCGGTCTCGTCCACTATAGACAGCCGGTCTGCGTCAGGGTCTTGAGCGAAACCAATGTCCGCGCCAAATTCTCTGACTTTCTCGCCGAGCTTGGCGATGTGCTCGGCGGTCGGCTCAAGCGGACGGTCGCATTTCTCCAAATCCGGCTCGCCATTGACCTGTAAATAACGCACGCCAAGCAGGTCTAATAATTTTTTGGTGATTACCGCGCCGGCGCCGCAGCAGGTATCAACAATGACCTTTAAGCCGGAGTTTCTGATCAGATCAATATCGCCGATCTTTTGAATTTTTTCCAAATGAATATCGCCGGCATTCAGCTCGGTCTGCACAGCGAGCCGTCCTTCGGCCGTGCGCGCCAAGTCTTCCGCGGAAACCTGCTCGTACAATTCCAGCAATTTCTGCGCCTCGTCCTCCGGCAAAAAAATACCGTCCGGCCGCACAAATTTAAGGCCGTTCCATTGCTGCGGATTGTGCGAAGCCGTAACGATCACCGCGCCGTCGACATTCAGACTGCGCGCAATCACTTGCACGGTCGGCGTCGGCAGGCAGCCGACATCGATAATTTTGACACGGCCGTCAAAACGCAAACCGCGAAATAAGGCTTCTTTGACCTGCGGTCCGGAACGGCGCGTGTCCGAGCCGACCAGCACCGTGCCGCCGTTAACCAAACGCGCATACGCCACGCCGAATTTTTTAACGATTTCGTCGGTCAGGCTCTCGCCGTATATGCCGCGCACACCGGAAATGCTGATCTTAAGCGTCATCTATACTTCCAGTTCAAAACGATATTTCTCGATCACGGGATTGGTCAGAAGTTTATCGGCCATGTCCTTGATCTGCGCGCGGGCTTTTTCCTCCGACGGCGCGTCGAGCGTAAACGTGATATATTTGCCGACCGCCACCTCACCGATATTGACATAACCCAGCGAGTTCAGCGCCGAGGCGGTGGTCTTGCCGACCGGATCGAGAATACCGTCCTTATAGGAAACGTACATTTTTACCTGATATTGCATGCGCTGACTCCCCTTTTTTAGGGTTATTTTAGCAGTATATAAGATAATGTAAAGAAATGCGTTACGCTGCCGGAGAGATCATCAGCCGGATTGTAGGCGTATTCTATAGAAACATTGTCCAGCCGCAAACCCACGCCGGCGGTGAAAGTCGTGGTGAGCAGCAAATCTTTGGTCTGATTGAAACCAGCGCGCAGGACCACAAATTCGCCGGCCGCCAGTTCCGCGCCGCCGCGCCAGAGCTGCGAAAATCCTTTTTGCAGCGTAGTCTCCGCGTAAAAATCCAGATTTTCCAAAGCGCTGTAGCGGCCGCCCAGCTCGTAAGTCCACGGCAATTCCTCGGTCAGGCCTGTCGACCATTGCAAGCCGGAAGAAACGGCATTATTGACCGCCGCGCCAAATTGCCAGCGCTCGTCCAGCCGGTAAAATCCGGAGAAGTCCAGCGCCAGACCACTGGCTGAAATATCCACCGCTGAATAATTTTTGCTGTGATATTTCAAACGCGCGCCCAGTCCAAAATTTTCCTGTCCCCAGCCGCAAGCGCCGTAAAAAGTCGTGTCCTGATAGGAAATCCGCGCGCCCAGATTATTATTCGCGTCGCGCACATAACCGCTGCTGTCCTGCGCATTTAAAACACCGAAAGAAAAATTTCCCCAAGCATAGGCCGCGGCGAAATAACCGACCTCGTCCAGTAAACGAAAAGCCGTCAGGGAAACGCGCGGCGTAGTTTGTAGGCCGAGCCAGGCGTAATTTTGAAAAACCGGTTGAGCGCTTTCCGTGCTGGCCAGATAAGCGCCGCCGCGCGCCATAGCGTCCGCGCCGCGCGCCAGCAGATCAAAACTATAGGCCTGCTTGGTTTCCTCCGCCAGCAGACACAAAGTCAAAATACCAATAAATAAACAACGTTTAATCAAGCAGCAACAACCTGCCTTTCGCTAAAATTTTGCGCCGGTCATCCAGCACCATTACGATATAAGAGCCGTTGCCGAGAACGCGGCCATAGGCGTCGCGGCCGTCCCATTTGACAATATTTTCGGTTTGCGCCTCAGCATAGCTGCTAGCCTGCCAGACCCGTCCGCCGCGCGGATTGTAAACATAAATTGTAGTCCAGCCGGATTTTTCAACTGTATAGGCGATATGCGCTGTTGCGTCCTGCAGAGGCCGCAGCGGATTGGGATAGGAATAAACTTTTTCGCCGGTGCCGCTGCCGCTTCTAGCCGACTGCAAAGGACTGACCGGAGAAGTTCGATCCAGATCAGAGGGCTGATCCTGCCCGCTTGCCGGCAGCAGTTCAAACTCGCTGCTCGGCGCGCCGCTCAAAGCGCGCGCCACATTGATCAGACCAAAGCCATAAAGAGGATCATAACCGGCCGCGCCAAGATCGTCGGACGTATCGCGCAGCAACTGCCGGATCTGTCCGGCTTTAAGCTGCGGATTTTGGCCTTTGAGCAAAGCGGCCAGGCCGCTGACCAGAGGCGCGGCGTAACTGGTGCCGCTGCCGCCGCTGGCATAAGAACTGCCGGCGTAAGTCGAATAAATATTTTCACCGGGCGCCAGCAGTTCCACAGTCTGCGCGCCGCGGCCGCGCACCGAAAAACCGGAAAGCTGATTGCGGCTGTCCACGCTGCCCACGGCGATCACTTCGGCAAAAGCCGCCGGATAACGCACCGCATCCAGCGGCGCAGTGTCATTGCTGTTGCCCATAGCCGCGACCAGGATCACGCCGCGCGCCGCCGCGTAAGCAACAGCCTCTTTTTCATACTGGCTAAAACTCGGACCGCTCAAACTCATATTGATCACATCCGCGCCAAGATCGGCCGCTCTGATTATCGCGTTGGCGAGCACATCGTACTGGCCGCTGCGGGGATTTTGGCCAAAAACCTTGAGCGGAATAATTTTGGCGCGCCAATCCACACCGGCAATGCCTCTGTTGTTGCCGCCGACTGCCGCGGCCAAACCCGCCACGATAGTGCCGTGCTGATACGCGCTGTAAGCAAGATCGGGACTCGGATCATCGTCTTCGTCCAAACAATCCCAGCCGGGCAAAATTTTTTCCTGTAAATCAGGATGATTGAGCTGCACGCCGCTGTCGATCACGGCGATTTTGACCGCGGCGCTGCCCGTAAATAATTCCCAGCCGGACGGCGCATTGATCTGCCGCAAATAATCTTGCTGCGCATAAAATGGATCATTTGGCCGTATTTCCTCCGGCCGGCAAATATAGACCGGTTCGGCGTATTCCACAGCCGGATCATTCTGCAATCTGGCCACCAAATCCTCGACGTCGACCGCGCGCGCGTACTCGGCCACATACCAATTGGGCAACGGATTATCCGCGCTGGACTGCACAGAAAAACTTGTCCCGGCCGCGCGCGGCTTTTGATAAGCCTGCCGCAGATCGGCCTGGCCGTAATTTGCCAAAATATCAGACAGTTCGGAATTAGACGCTGACTGCACGGACAAACCGCCGGAACTTTGCGGTTTTAGTTTCAATAATATTTTATTAGGCGCATATTCTGCGGCAAATAACAAACCGCACAACATAACCATACATAGCCAACGCATATAAATAAATCGTCAGCAAAATGGAAAAATTTCAGTTTTTTAGAGAAAAAAAGAATCAAATTTTCTGTTGGGGCTGGGACGCGCTGCTTTTAATCTTTTTTACTTTTTTGACCTTCTTAACTTTTTTCATCACTTTCTTAACTTCGATCATTTCTACAGGTTCTTGTTCTTCAATAACGGGCGGCTCTTTTATTTCCGGCGGCGGGTCAGGAATTTTTGCTTTTGCCGGCGCAGGGGGCTGTTTTGGTTTTGGGGGAGAAGGAGGAGTTTTTTTGTCCTCTTCTTGAGGAGGACTGCCAAAACGCCAGGCCAGCGTGAAATAATGCGCGACATTGCCGCTAAAGTCCTCGCTCGGATTGTAAGCATAATCCAAACCCACGCCAAACAGCTCCAGACCCAGACCGGCGGTGAGTTTCGCGGCCAGTGTCTTGACTCCGTCCTCGGTAGTGTCCGCATACTGGGCCATACCCGCGCGCAGCGCGACAGCCGGCAGCAGACGATACTCGACTCCGCCGCGCGCCAGAGTATCGCCGTCCAGCAAAACCGCGTCGGCATAAATATCGAAATTGTCCAGCGCCTGCAGTTTCAGGCCGAAGCCCTGTTCTGGAATAAAAATTTCCTGCGTGCCGGTCGACCAGAGCAATCCGTTATTAACTATATTATTCAGTGAAAAACCAAGCGTCAGCAGGCCGAATTTTACGAAACCGGCGGCATCGGCGCCAGAACCGGCCGCCGTAATGTCCAGACCGGAGTAACTTTTAGTTATATATTTGAGGCGCGCGCCCAAGCCAAAATTTTCCGCGCCCCAGCCGAACGCTCCGTAAATCGTGGTGTCGCTGTAGCTGATCTGACCGCCGACTAAATTATTTTGCGCGTCGCGCAGATAACCGCTGCTGTCCGAAATATTCAAAGCGCCCACGGCAAAATTGCCAAAAGCGGCCGAAACAGTCAAATAATTCAGTTCGTTCAACAGTTGAAAAACTGACATGGCCAGACGCGGCTGCTGCCGGCTGCCCAAAAAAGCATAATTTTGGAACAACGGCTGAGCGCTGCGCTCCGCGGCATAATAAGCGCCGCCGCGCCCCATCGCGTCCGCGCCAATCGCCAAAGAACCGGCTTCGTCAGTCTGCTTGACATCGTCAGCCAGGGCCAGAGACCCAAGCAGCAAAAATAATATAGCCAAACGTTTAATCAAGCAGCAACAACCTGCCTTTCGCCAAAACTTTTTTATTTTCGTCCAGCAGGAGCATAATGTACGTGCCGTTGGCGGCGGAGCGGCCGCGTAAATCGCTGCCGTCCCAGATGATTTGATTTTCGCGGCCGGCATAAGCAGTATTTTCTTGCTGCCAGACTTTGACACCGCGTAGATTGTAAATAAACACTTTGACCGGCCCGTCCTCCTCCACTGTGTAAACAATCCGCGCCTGGTCACCGCCGGCCGGACTGAAAGGATTGGGGAAAGACCAGATCGTCTCATTCGTGCCGCCATTGCCGGTCTGATAATCGGCTGGAGTTTCCGGCTGAGAGGGATCATTATCATTGGGCTGTGTACCCGGCTTTGGCTCTGTATAGGTATAGTCATAAGTCAAAAGCGTTGCCCATTCGCCAATATTGCCGGCCTTGTCCACCGGCTGCGCGCGCAGATAATAAACACCTGTCGCGGGGCAAGGCATTTCGGTATATCGCGTATTACTTGTCGTGCCACTGATGCTTTCCCCGTACCGATTCGTGCCCCAGTAAACATTGTAAAAATCCACGCCCGAACCGGCGCTGCCATTTGCAGCGTTATCTTCAGCCGGCGACCAGGAAAAAGAAGCGGTTACGCTTTCGCTCTTCGCAGAAACACTTTTAGGATTTATAAAATTTGGCTTGGTTACGTCATAAAATACTGAAGCCGAGTAGACAGGGCTTTCTCTTTCAATCTCATTACGGTATTTAACGGTTACAGTTTTTAAACCTTCGCCAGTGATGGTCATCAGTGTCAAAAGATGATCCGCGGCAATAGGAAGCCATCTATTATAATTTTGGCCGCCGGTAATCCACATTTCTATGACCGGAACAACGCCTCCCCAAGAAAGATTTAAAATAATTTCATCGCTTGAGGTGTAAGTTACGCCGTCGATGTAATTCGCGCCGCCGTTGATCTGCAGGCTGCCTTCCGGACTAAAGTATTCAGTGGTATAACGGTATTCCAAAACCGTTGTCCATACACTGCTGACATTGCCGATATTATCTTTGGCCAGCACACGCAGATAATATTTGCCGAAGGAAGTCAGGGCCGGCGGATCGTAGGAATTGCCGGCTTGGAATGTCGTAGATGTGCCGTTGGAATTTGTACCCCAGTATACATAGTAGCCCGCCACGCCAGAGCCGCTATCTGTCGCCGCTGTCCAGGTATACGCGTCTCGGTCAGCTACATTAGTCCAACCTTCCGTTATGGCAGTGTGGGTAAGGACCGGAGCGGCATTGTCAAATTTGTAAGTTAAAACTGTTATCCACTCGCTGACATTGCCAATCTCATCTTTGGCCTGTACGCACAGATAATATACGCCGGAAGAAGTCAGGGTTGGCGGATCGTAGGAATTGTCGGCCTGGAATGTCGTCGTAGATGTGCCGCTGGAATCTGTACCCCAGTATACATTGTACCCAGCCAAGCCATGACTAGATCCCGCCGGCGTCCAGGTATACGCGCCTCGGTCAGCTACATTAGTCCAACCTTCCGTTTCGGCGGTGTGGGTAAGGACCGGAGCGGTGTTGTCAAACTTGTAAGTTAAAACTGTCGTCCAATTACTAGTATTGCCGGCATTGTCCACAGCCCGCGCGCGCAGATAATATA
>BGZN01000038.1 GCA_003864455.1 Candidatus Termititenax aidoneus
ATACGGTGAAGGATCTGGCCGCCATCGCCGATTTGATCGTCAAAGCCCGTTTCACCGCTTCGGGACAAATTTGCATTTCTTTAAAAAGACTCATTGTGCAGGAGGATATTTATGCTGAATTGCTGGAGCTTCTGAAAGAAAATATTGCCAAATTGAAATTGGGCTTGCCCGGCGAAGCGGAAACACAAATCGTGCCTCTGGCGCATGCCGACACGGTGCGTTACTTGATGTTTGCCATCACCGAAGCGGTAAACGCCGGCGCCAGGATTATTTGCGGCGGACACCGCGTTGATTATCAAGGCCGGCGTGTGCATACCGGATTGTATTTCCAGCCGACTTTAATTGCGGAGGTAACTGCGGATATGGCGGTCATGCAAAATGAAATACTTGGCCCGGTGCTGCCGGTGATCGCCTATAAGACGCAGGAGGAAGCCATTGCGTTGGTAAATAATTCCCGTTTTGGTTTGCGCGCGTCTCTCTGGTCGAACGATCAAAATTTTATCCAAAATTTTATTGAGGAGACTTTAGCGGGCAGCATTATTATCAATGATTTTCATCTCTGGCTGGGCGGAGATGTTATGCATTTGGGCGGCTTTAAGCAGTCTTCAGGCACTAATAACGGCGGCAAGTATTTTATTAACGAACTTTTGGCCAGTAAATATATAGCTTATGGCCAGAGGCGGAATATTTAAGTTGGCAGAATTTAAATAAACGGCTGGATTGGGTCAGTTATGTTTTGTAAAACGATAGCTACAGCAGAAAATAAATTTTCGCGATTTCTTTTTTTTGGCGGTCAGGATAAAAAAATAGCCGGACAGATAGTAGCGGCGCTGAATGCGGCCAAAGATTCCCAGCAGATCGATTTTGCGGTCGGTGAATTTATAAATAAAAGCCAGCGCTGGCTGGTGAACGGCATTCAGCGTTTTAATCTGCATAAAATAATTTATTTAACTGTGTTGTGCTATGCTTTTGCGCGCAGCGATTCCTCCGAGCAGAAAAAAATAATTGCGGAAAATGTCAGCCGTTTTATTGCGGAAATAAACACACGCGGTTCGATGGAAATAAATATGGCTTTGTTGAGAGCGCCGTGTCGCATAATCGCGGCTTATCAAAATAAAAACACGGAGCGGCTGATCGAGGCGGTGAATGATTATCGGCAAATACTGGAGCAGCCCTTGTATGCCAAAGGCCTACTGGCTATGGAGAGATCGACGCTGCCCAAAAATAAATTCAGCATAATTGATCAAGAGTCTCTAACCGTGATGCTGGCCGCGCAAAATGTGTCCAGTCCAAACGCCGCCGCGGAGACGCTTCAGGTCAGAAATGTTTTCAGGCCGCAGACAATTTTCAATAAATGCCGCCGCGTGTACCGCAATCTTAAGCCGCTCATTCGCAATTCCTACCGCGGCGCAGCTGGTATTTCTGCGGCCGCAATGTGTCTGGCCTTATTTCCCGAACTGGACTTTCCCGTGCCCAATGCTGTTTTATTTAACGCTCTGTTAAATCTTTTCACGAACAGCGTCATGCTCTGGATTTCCGCGCGCGGGCCTAAATTTTGGCAGTATCGTCTGTCCGATATAAATCCGCTCAAGCTGTCGCAGTCCGTTATGTATAGTTCTTTGGGTCTGCCTCTGACGCAGTTTACGGCTTATACGCTGCAAAATATTTTAGCCGGAGCAAATAATTTAGCGCTGGCCAATGCCGCGGTTTTGCTGGGTGTTGGTTTAGCAGGGGCTGGCTATACTTTTTTAAATAATAAGGCGCGCGGCAAAAATTCTCTGGAAACCAAACTAAACACCTTGCGGCCGGCGTTTGGCGGCGTTTCGGCCGCAGGGCTGGCCGCTATCGCTGGCGGCCGCCTGCCCCAAAATTATTTGACTTTGCTCTCCATGGTAATGGGAAATGTTTACCGCTTGATCGTAGAAGGCACAATTAATTATTCCTTGTACAAAAAGTTTATTTACAAAAATCTGGAACAGTTAGAGCCGGAGAGCAGGGTGGGAGAAAAACTGGTCAAATTTAATATTGAAGCCATGAGTTTTATCGAAAGTCCCGGCGGCATCAATTCCGTGCAAAATCATTTAAATAAGTTGAAACCGCTGGAGCTTGTCCGGTTATTTGGCAAGCTCGGACAGGATCGTTCGCTGCATCTAGCTGACATTCAGAATCATTCTTATGCTGATTCCGCCCGGGCAGAATATTATTTTACCAATACTTATTTTGAGTATCGTAAAATGCTGGCTCTGGCTATCCGAGCGGCCGGCCAAGTCAAGAAAATAGACTCCTTGAACAATAATGAGGCGGCAGAGAGCAGGGTTGATGACATCCTTTTAAGAATTAAAAATCTGTCCGCCGCTCAAGTCAAAGTGTTTCGTAAGAGAGCGGTTAATATAACTTTTTCCAAGCTTTCAGAAATGTCTGCCGCCCATATTAATGATGAGGCCTTGAGATTTGGTTTAGCGTTTAAAAATAAAGCTCTGCCGGATATTCAGAATTATTTGGCTAATTTATCTGAAGGACAGATTATTTCGGCTCTGGCAGACATTTTGCAGCGGGAATATTGGGCATCTTATTATCCAGTCGCGCAAAAACTTTTTGCCGTTTATGCCAAAGTCCTGCTCGGTAAAACCCGGAGTGAGTATTCTAAACACCTTATTTATAAAGGCTTGTTATAAAAAAATAGGAGGAGATATTATGCTGACTAAAATAATTTTAACTGGAGAAAAAAGCGAAGTATGGACTACGCTGGACGTTCTGCTTCAAGAAATTGCAGAAACCAAACCCCCAAATGGCAAATTAATGAAACCGCAGAGTATTTCCAGCGCTGACCCCGTGGTTATTAGATTTAGAAAAGACCTGAAAAAACAACAGGCCTTGAGCCTGAATGATCTGTTTGATCAGCTCAAAAAAATAATTACTTCTCCAGAGGCCAGAAGCTTTATTAGTAATTATTTGCCGGCGGCCGATTCGGGAGCTTTCCCGAAAAAATATTATTTTAACAATGAATTATTAACTGGAGTCAAGACCCTGCTTGCCGCCGCTGGAGTGCAGCAAGCGGCGGATATTCCGCAGTTTCTGCTGAGAGCAGGCGTTTCTGCGGAACACAGTTATTTTGCCGGACTCAAACAGTTTATTGAAAATATTGTTTGCGGCCAAGCAGTAGATTTGGCACACTGGTTGAGCGCAAAAAATACTTTTCTCCTCTTAACTATTTTAATCAAAGGCACAAATAAATACACCGTGCCGTTTGATCTGGCGGAAACCAGACAGCAGGGCGCTTTTTATTTTTTTAGCGCGATTCAGGATATTTTAATTGGCAGTTTCACCAATCTGGCCGAAATCACTTTGGAAAACTATACCAACGGCGGATTGAACAAATCGGCGGAAGCTGTATTTAAAGTTTCTTTGCAAGACAAGAATTTAAACTCTTATGAAAAATTGTTGTCCCTGCTGTTGATTATAGGCCGGATTTGCAGGCCGGGCGGTAAAATAAATATTTATTGTCCAGACAATGACCGGAACGCCTTGTTGAACGGCTTAAATTTTTATATTTCCTGCAGCTCCGGCGGCAAAGAGGCCGGCCTTCCTTATACGGAGGCGATTAAAATAATTGAGAATTATTATGTTTATGCGCAAAAATTAATCGCCAGGCTGGATTCTGAGAAAAATAATCCGGTTGCGGCTGACTTTCAAGAGACGACACCGCTGCTGAACAAAGCCTTGGTCTATTTAAACTCCGCGCGGGAAATAGGAACAAAATATTTTCCCGGCGCCGGATTTGTTTTGAATCTGGCCGAGACGGAAATTATTTTGCCTTTGATCTTGTGGCCAGAGCCGGGGCACAGAGTGTTTGGCTTGTATGGCGAATATCAGCATAGTCAGGAGAATATAAAAATCCGCACGGGATTTAACCGGGCACTGCAAGCTGCCGGCGCGCTGCCGCCGGATTTTTCTATTGCCCTGGACTATCAAAGATTAAGTCCGGCTGAGCAAAATTATTTTAGCCAAATTAATTTGACTCCGCTGGAAGAAATACATGTTTTGTCCGCTGCAGGCTATGCCGTCCGGCTGATCGAGCGGATCAACAATCCTGTCACCAAAGCGGACTTTATTGAAAAAATCATTGAGCTGCTTTATGCCAACTATAATTCGCTGTCGGAGTTTGAGAAAAATCTTTTTGAAGACAGATTGGTTTTGGCCGCCTATAACGCCTCTGCCACGGATAAAGTAAAGATCGCTTGTCAAAATACTCTCAAAAGACTGGCGGACAGCGGAAAAATATCCGCGCGCAATTACAAGTCCTGGCTCAATCAGGCTTTTTCTTATCGAGGGCTGGAATTGTACGCCGATGAATTAATCAAAGAGTTAAAAATCTATCAGAAGCGCAGACAGAGTTATGACATGATCGAATTTTTAACAGAGCTACTATTGCGATTTTTGCCTTTGACGCAAAAGATAAAAAGCAACAACCGGCCAGTTAAAATGCTAAATAAATTGTGGCGTTTAGAAAAGCAATTTTTAAAAGAGCGCAATCTGAGCGAAACCGAGCAACTGTTGGCTGGATTGATAATTGTTTTGACGGACTTGCGGCAATGGTTTCATAAAGAAGCGAATCTTGCCGAAGAAGTATTTTATAAGCCAGCGTGGGAAAAAGCGCCTTCGGAAAATCCGTTACTCGCCAGATTAAGGCCGTCCTTTATTGATTTGCGGAATGTTGCCAGAAATATTTTCCAGCGCCGGACGGACAACTGGGATTTGTTTATTCAATTCATGCATGAATTGGACGCCGGCCGGAATCAGAGCCGTAAATATGAGAACTTGATTCCGGCGCGTGAACTGATCGCTTCTTTTTTGGGCGAGGTCAATTATGCCCAACTGCTGCCTCTAATCGATCAGGAAATGCATAATGAAATAAAGAAATTTCTGCCGACTGGCCAGTCCGCATACGGGTTTGACCAGGCCTGGTATTATCAAAGCAACGGCTCGGCTAGCGCTTTTACGATTGGTTCAATTCTGGCTTATGCCCAGAATAACGGGATTACGCTTTCCGTTTTGGCGGAAGATTTGTTTAAAGAGTTTAGCGCGGTTTTGGGCAGCATTCCGGGTTTAAGCAAGACTTCCATCGAAAATAAACTGCTGCGCTGTGCAAATCCTGATTCCGGAGTTTCGGTAAATGCCGGTATCGAAAAAATACTGATTGCGATAATAAAAAAACGCACGCAAAATCTATACTGCGCTTATGAAATTGGTTTATGTTGCGACAGCGCGGCGGTTACCGGTCTAGCGATTTACAATCTGATTAAGCGCGTGGGTTCAGAGTCGGCCATGAAAATGATTGAAGGCACCGCCGCCAAATTTCATGATCATAAAAAGGTTAATAATATCGCTGTAGGCTCGTTGCTTTCTCCGAAAAATGAATTATGCACGATCAATCTTTTGGAGTTTAACGAAAAAGGCCAAAATTATGATTTGCTGTCTGCCCTGGACATACTGCTTTGGACTATGGGCGCTATGACCTGTATTCCTAAAATCGCTGACGGCACGCCAGCCGCCAGAGTGCAATCCTATTTGTACATCGAGCAAGGCCAGCAATGGGAGGAGTTGAAAAAAGCTAAAAGTAATTTGCAAAATCTTTTGGCAAATCCCGATTATCTTCCGGCTGAATACGGACAAAAATCCAGAGAGCTGCGCGAGCGGCTGGTTTCTGTCTATCTGGGCTTTACTTTCCCCAAAGGCAAAAGCGGCCTGGTCAGGAATATCCTGCGCGGCTCGGCCGATCTGTATGACTATCTCATGAGCAGTCAACTGCTGGCCGAAGCCTCCCAAAAATTAAAAGACAGCCTGCTGAATTACAATGTGGAAAACGTCCTTGATTTTCCGCAAATAATTCAGACCCCGCAGGCGGCGCAGGCGCTGTCTGGCTCTGGAGAATACACGCTGACGCCGCCGATTTTTGTTGAAAATGTTGGTTTAGTCCAAAAAGTAAGTAAAGGCAAGGATGTTGATTATTTGGTATATGGAGAATATGCCGACAGCAGCTCCGGCCAAAAATATCTGGGACTGCGCTTATTGGGCGACAGCAATCATGTCATCTACACCCAAAATAAAAAATTTAAAGAAACTAGCCGTTCGATCCGGCATTTTGAGAGAGCGCTGGAGCAGGGGCTTTTGGATTAACGGAATTATTCTTTCATGTCTTGGCCATCTCTTTTTTTATGTACCAAACCGCCTGCGGCGGTTTGGTGCGCAGGTATAAGTTGTGAAAGAATAATTCCGTTAATCATTCGTAAAATCCAAAAAATTTCCGATTAGATTTTCATTGCAGACGCGGACATCCTCCGGCACGGACAGGACGACCGGCGTAAAATTCCAGATATATTTTATTTGCGCGCGCACGAGCAGCTCGGCGGAGCTTTGCGCGGCGCTGGCCGGTACGGTGAGAATAGCGATTTCCACTTTGCGTTTATTGACCAATTGCTCATGTGTGGCCACATGATACAGTTCGGACAGCGGGTAAATTTTTTTGCCGTTGAGCAGCGTGTCGATTTTAGCCGGGTCATTGTCAAAAAGCGCGGCAATATCCAGGCCGTAATCCGCGAAATCCGCGTGCTTGGCCAGCGCGCTGCCCAGATTGCCCGCGCCTAAAATAAAAGCCGCTTTTTGTGCTTTGAAACCCAGCAATTGTTCGATAGATTTTTTTAACTCCTTGGTGTTGTAGCCGACATTGCTTTTGCCGCTGGCCGCGCAGAGCGCGATGTCCTTGCGCACCTGCGAATCATCGATCTTGAGCAGCTCGGCGATTTGCTGGCTGGAAATATATTCGTTTTCTTTAAGCAGGCAGTCGCTCAAAATATAATGATACAAAATCAAACGTTTGATAGCCTTGCCGGAAATTGGGGCGCTCATATCAACGCAGAGGAACTAAAGCTAAACGATAGCCGAGCGTGTGCGCGACTTTGGATACAGTGCTGATTTTGGGATCACCGCCTTTAGTAAGCGAACGATACAAACCGACTCTGCTCAATCCGGTTTCTTGGGCTGTTTTCAACATGCCGCGCGCTTTAGCCGCCACACCCAGCGCGTCAGTGATGAAATCAGGCTCGTCACTGTAATTTTCAAAAACAACTTCCAGATATTCTTTAATATCTTTTTCTGTTTTTAAATGTTTATAAATATCGAATTTTGTTGTTTTTAACATTTAAACCTCCTTGGCTAGCTCTTTGGCTTTTTTTATGTCTTTTGGTTGTGAGGATTTGTCTCCGCCGCACAACAGCAAAATCCAGCGCACTCCTTAATTTCCTAGCGCGGCACGGCGTAATCTTGCATCTATTGCCCGCTTAGCCCTGGAGTTTCTTAAACTGTTAAACCATTTTGTAAACACATGGCTTAATTCAATTTCATACACATTGGCATTGTATACTACAGTATACACGATGTCAAGATAATATCAGGCGCTGGATTTTTTTATTGACGTAGACTTTCCGCTGCCAGCGCGTATTTTTCGATTTGTGCGGCGGCGGATCTCTCCGCGTTTAAAACCGCCGGGCCGTGGGCACAGCCGCCCTCACAGCACATGACTTCCAGCAGATTGCCGGCTGGACATTGGCCTTGCCTGGCGTAGGCGCGCAGCTCGTTGAGCGTGGTTTTGTTTAGTCCGTTGAGCAGCGCGGGTTTGACTGCCGCCGGATCGCCGGTCCATGCCGCCTGCACTGATTTGGCGACGCCGCCGCTGAGCGGAAAACCGCGCGCTTCTCTGGCGGAATAATGGGCAAAATTTTCTTCCGGCAATTCTTCCGGCTCGATATTCAGCGCGACGAACAGCGCGCCGATCTCTTCAAAAGTCAGCACATGGTCAATATTGGAGTTTTGCTGCGCTTCCGCAAATTTAGACAGGCAGGGGCTGATAAAGACATTTACGGCTTCCGGCTGTTCACGGCGGACGATCTCAGCCGTGTAATACAGGGGCGTCTTAGTGTGCGAAACAAAAGGGCGCATTTCCGGTAAATGTTTTTTGACCAATTCATTGTAAGCCGAGCAGCAGGAAGTGGTCATAAACGCCGCACCGCTTTGCAAGCGTTCCGCCAGGTCTTGAGCTTCGGTGCGCGCCGTGATTTCCGCGCCTTGCGCGACCTCATAGACCAGCGCGAAGCCGCTTTTTTTGAGCGCGCTGTGCAATTGTCCGGCCGTGCAGGGCATTTGTCCGAGCATGGCCGGCGCGAGCAGAGCGATGACTTTTTTTCCTTCCCTGATTTTTTTGAGCACATCAATGATTTGGCTTTTGTTGTGTATCGCGCCAAAAGGACAAGCGACGACGCATCTGCCGCAGGAGATGCATTTTTTGGTATCGATGCAGGCCAATCCGTTGCTGTCTTTGGCTATCGCGCCGGTCGGACAAGCGTTTTCACAGGGCACAATGGTTTTGACTATAGCCTGATACGGACAGGCTTTGATGCACATGCGGCATTTTTTGCATTTAGCATTGTCGATAGCCGCGCGGCCGCGCACGGTTTTTATAGCGCCAAATTTGCAGGAATTGATGCAGGATTTGGCTACGCAGTTTTGACAGAGATCGGTAACATGGATAAAACTTTCCGCGCAGCCCTGACAGGCGCTTTGCAAAACGGTCAGCGGATTTTCCGCGTTGCGCGTTCTGGCCAGAGCCTGCGCCGCGTACGTAGATAATTCCGCGCGTTCATTGTCGTCCTCGATAGCGAGCCCCAGTCCGGACATAGTGCGCAAACGCAGGATCGCTCTTTCTTTGTGAATGCAGCAGCGAAAAGGCACTGGCGAGCCTTTGGGACGCATGTCATAGGGTATCAAGCGGACATTTTCCGCAAAATTACCGCTGTAAAACGCTTTGATCAAGTAAACTAAAATTTCTCGTTTCAATCTTTGCAGTTCAATTTGCCTCATTTTTTTCGCCTTTTATTTTTTGTTCAAGAATTTGCGCGAGCTTTTCCGCGGAAATTTCAGCAACTATTTCGCCGTCGATTCGCGCATAGGGAGCTTTGCTGAATTTGTCCGCATTTTTGCAGACATTTAAACACCGGACATAAGAAATTTTGGTTTGCCGGCGCAGTTTTTCCGGCAGCTGCAACTCCTGCAGCGCGCTGGCGCCCAGAACAAAACAGGTAGTGCCCAAACAAATTTCCACTTCGACAAACATCAGCGCTGCTCCTTTCAGATGTATTGTATCTCAACTTTCTTAAAATATTTAGCGGTCAAGACTGCCGCGATTTTTTTGACGATATTGCGGCGGATCTCTATCTCGATTGGCAACGCGGGGTCGTAATGCGCCTGATTAACTTTCGCGCCCAGCATGATCCGCAAAATGTCCGTCTGCAAAATAAAATCGACCAAATGTCCCGCCGCGTCTTTTTCGGCCAATTTGTCTTTTTCCAAATATTCCAGAGCGCGGGTCAGCGTCAAAATCCCTTCGGTGATTAGGTCGACACCGGACATCGCGGAAATCGGCGGCAGACTGCCGCTTGGCGGCTCAGGCAGAGTGGACACCGGCCTGTCGAGTTCACGGGAAATAATATTTGCCGTAGTCCCGCCGCAGATCGCTTTTTTGCCGGCAAACTCGTCAAAGATTATGGCGTAATAAGTGTCTTTTTCTTGAGCGTAGGGCGGACCAGTAAAAAGCAAAGCTTCACGGGGATTTCTAAAATAAACTACGCACGCCGAAATATCGTCTTTGGGCAGGCCGCGCGGCTCGATGTCCGCCGCGTTCTGCGCGATAATTTTGGCCAGCGCGGAACTGGGCAGGGATTGTTCGGCGGATAAACATTCGGCCAGTTTGTCTAGCAAGCCGTCTTTGCCAAAGCCGCGCGGATAAGCGGGATTGTCGCCCATACCGGCTTGAGTTACGCCGTCAGAGCAAAAGATCAGCCGGTCGCCGAGTTCGGCTTGAAATTGATACGTTTTGAGTTTGCGCTCCGGTCTGGCGGCGGAAACAATTTCTTGATATTCCACCGGCCTGTGCTTGCCGCTGCGGATCAGCAAAAAATCAGGATTGCCTTCCTCGACAATGCTGACCTGTCCGTCCTCGTCGCAGTCGATAACCGAAAAAGTCGCGTAGCTGATGCCGCGCACTTTGCAGACGGGCAGGGAGTGCAGCAGGATTTCCGCGGCTTTTTGGATTTCTATATCTTTTTCGAGCGAGCGCAAAAGCATCGTGGCGGTCATCTTGGCGAGTATCGAGGCTTTGATGCCGCTGCCCAGTCCGTCGGACAAAACCGCCAGCAGACGGCCGGCTTCGGGAATTCTTTGGGAAAGAAAATAATCGCCGCAGGCGTTTTGCTGATGTTTTTTGAGCTGCGCGCAGGCAATGTCGATAAACAAAATTAATTCTCCTGTTTTACGGAATAATCTTCCGCTATCGAATTTAGCAAAGCTTCGGTTTCCACCATATGTTCGCCGAGCAGACTGGCGATTTCCTGCACGGTGGCGATATTTTTGGCGATTACTTCACGCGCTTTGCCGGCCACTTTTTCCCGTCCTTCCTGTGTCCGGGTAACGTCCGTGATCAGCGCGCCCACAATTTCATTTTGCTCCACCGCAAAAACATTCAGATCATAAAGCCGGTTTTTGTAGATGTAATGTTCTTTGCGCAGGTCTTGGCCGGTGCGCAGCACAGTCTTAAATAAAGGAAAAAAATCAGTCATTTCATTTTCTCTGAACATTTTATTAAAAGCTTCATTCACTTCCAGCACTTTGAGGTCTTTGTCCAGCATGATCAGCGCGGACGGCATGGATTTGAGCATGGCGGCGGCTTTGCGGGTGGCGGTCTTGCGCATATAAGAAGCGCACATCGAAACTTCCGCCGCGCCGTCCAGCAAAGCCTGCGCCAGATCACGGCAGCTATTGTAGCCGCAGCCGGAACAGTTTAACTCGTCTTCCGGCGTGTATTTACCGAGCTTTTTCAGCGCGGCTTGCATTTCCTCCAGAGAATATTGCTTTGGCGCAATATTGGCCGGGGCATATTGGCGCGGTTCGATGACGCGCGGCTGAGCGGGAATATTTTTTCGATATTGAGTATGCTGCAAAATATCCGCGATCATCAGCAGACGGGAGCGTTTGCCGGCGGCGCAGGGACCAGCGATGCAGCCGCCCACGCAGGCCAGAGCTTCGATAAACACCGGCGCGGCCAGTTTTGACGCTTCGAAATTTTTCAGCGCGTCGCCGAATAATTCCAGCGAACAAATATTGATAAGCTGAATATTGTCTTTAACTCCGCAGCGGCGCAGCGTTTCGTTCATGCCGCCGTCGAGCGGATACAGCGCGCCTTCATAAGCATTTTCCGGCGTAAACTTTTGGCCGTCGTCCGACAAAGTTTCAGGGTCGAGGTACGCTTCTTTGATCCAGTATTTGAGATCGTCAAAAGTCAAAGCGGCGGCCAACAAATCGCTCTGGCGGTCAGCTTCATTTTTCTTGCCGATGCACGGCCCGATGAAGACTACCGTGCAGTCCGCGCCGTAAAGATTTTTCAGCAGTTTGGCGTGGGTCAGCAGCGGCGAGGCCAGCGGCATGATGCAGGACGCAAACTCCGGCTTATACAGCCGCACATAATCTACGATCACCGGACAGGCGCTGGAAATATGCAGGCCGCCGTTCTGCGCGTTTAGGATTTGCGCGGCGCGGATCGAAACTTCCTGCGCGCCCAGCGCGGTTTCGCTGGCCGCCGCAAAGCCCAGCGCCTGCAAAACAGCGATCATTTTGGCCGGAGTGTATTCAAAGACGCCGCGCCAGCTCGGAGCGAGCGACGCTATAATTTTTTTCTTTTGCAGAAGCAAATTGCGGACTTTTTCCAGGTCTGAACGTATGCGTTTAGCGCCGGCCGGACAATTGGCTACGCAAGCGCCGCAGGCAACGCAGCGTTCCGGCAGCACTTCCGCGCGGCCGTTCTGTATTTTGATCGCCTTGACCGCGCAAACCCTGACGCATTTATAACAATCCTGGCATTCATTGCGCAGCGTATAGACAGGATTGGCGCTGTTCATATTCCGCCGTGGCTAAAACTTTCCGTGATACGCGTCCAAATAGATCTGCTTGATGTCGCTCATCAGCGGATAAACCGGATTAGCGCCCGTGCATTGATCGTCAAAAGCGTTGCGCACCAGGAAATTCAGCTTCGCCAAAAAATCCGCTTCTTTCACAGATGGATTGTATTTGGCAAAATATTCTTTAAGCGAGCCGGGAATTTCCAAATCGGCTTTTAATTTGGCGATTGCCTGCAGCAGCAGTTCCACCTGCTCATCCTCGGTTTTGCCGCCGAGATACAAATTGTGGGCGATCTGCGCGTAGCGTTTTTTGGCTTCCGGCACTTTGTACTGCGGAAAAGCCGCCTGTTTTTTGGGGCAGTCCGTCGCGTTGAAACGAATGACCTGGCAAAAAAGCAAAGCGTTGGCGATGCCGTGCGGTATATTAAAAGCCGCGCCGAGTTTATGCGCCATAGAGTGGCAAATTCCCAGGAAAGCGTTGGCAAAAGACATGCCGGCTATCGTGGCGGCGTAATGCATTTTTTCGCGGGCCTGCGGATCATTTTTGCCTTCTTTATAAGAGCGGGGCAGGTAACGGAAAATTTGCTTGATCGCTTCCAGAGCCTGCGCGTTGGTGAAATTGGTCGCCATGATAGAAACATAAGCTTCGACCGCGTGCACCAGAGCGTCGATGCCGCCGGCCGCCGTCAGGCTTGGGGGCATGCCGTCCACAAAATCCGGATCGATAATCGCCATAGACGGCGTGAGCGCATAATCAGCTATCGCGTATTTCACATGCTCCTTGTCGTCGGTGATGATCGAAAACGGCGTAACTTCCGAGCCAGTGCCGGAGGTCGTCGGAATACAGACCAGACTGGCTTTTTTGCCGAGGTCGGGAATAGCGCAAATGCGTTTGCGTATGTCCATGAAGCGCATCGAAATATCCTCAAATTTGGTGTCGGGCTGCTCATACATGAGCCAGATAATTTTGGCCACGTCCATCGGCGAGCCGCCGCCCAGCGCGATGATGAGGTCTGGCTCATAAGGGCGGACTATATTCATCGCGGCGTTGACCGTGCTGAGCGTCGGGTCGGGCTGCACTTCAAAGAAAATCTCGTAAGCTATGCCGATCTCTTCCAGCACATTGGTGATATTGCGGGTCGCGCCGCTGGTGAATAAAAAGCGGTCGGTGATAATGAACGCGCGTTTTTTGCCTTCGTATTCGCGCAACGCCAGATCGGTCGAACCGCGTTTAAAATAAATTTTCGGGGGAACTTTGTACCACAGCATATTTTCTTTCCTTTCCGCGACAGTTTTGAGATTGAGCAAATGCTGCACTCCGACATTGCCGCTGACGGAGTTGCCGCCCCAGGAGCCGCAGCCGAGTGTCAGCGAAGGCTCGAGCCGAAAATTGTACAAATCGCCGATGCCGCCGTGCGAGGAGGGCGAGTTGATGAGCAGACGGCAGGTCGGCAGTTTGTTGGCAAAATAATCAATGCGTTCCTGCGTGCGCTCATCGGTGTACAGCACCGAAGTATGCCCCAAACCGCCCAACTGAATTAAAGCCGCGGCGATGTCCACCGCTTCCGCGTAATCTTTGGCTTTGTAAAGGGTCAGGATCGGCGACAGTTTTTCGTAAGCGTAAGGATTGTCTTCCGCGTAAGAAGTTTCCTCGCTGACCAGGACTTTCACAGTGTTCGGCACTTTTAATCCGGCCAGAGCCGCGATTTTGCTGGCCGGCTGGCCGACAATGGCCGCGTTGACCGCGCCTTTGTCGTTGAGAATTATTTTGCCGAGCTTGTCCGCTTCCGCGCGGTTGAGCAAATACGCGCCGCGCCGCGCCAATTCTTTTTTCACTTCTTTGTACACGGCAGCGACCGCGACGATAGACTGCTCGGAAGCGCAAATCATGCCGTTGTCAAAAGTTTTGGACAGCAATATAGAGGAAACCGCCATGTCAATATCCGCCGTCTCGTCAATGATCGCCGGCGTGTTGCCCGGGCCGACGCCCAGAGCCGGTTTGCCGCTGGAGTAGGCCGCCCTGACCATGCCGGGGCCGCCGGTAGCGAGTATGGCGTGAATGTCGGGGTGTACCATCAGAGCATTGCTCAATTCTATAGTCGGCTCGTCGATCCAGGCGATGATGCTGTCAGGCGCGCCGGCCTGGATCGCCGCTTCCAGCACCAGACGCGCGGCCGCGACTGTGCATTTTTTAGCGCGCGGATGCGGCGAAAAAATAATCGCGTTGCGGGTCTTGAGCGCCAGCAGCGCTTTGAAAATCGCCGTCGAAGTCGGATTGGTGGTCGGGACTATGCCGGCGATCAACCCCAGCGGAGCGGCCACAGTCTTGATGCCGTTGGCTTTGTCCCAGGACACCACGCCGCAGGTCTTAGCGTTTTTGTGTTTGTTGTAAATATACTCCGCGGCAAAATGATTTTTGATGATCTTGTCTTCCAGCACGCCCATGCCGGTCTCGGCGACCGCCATTTCCGCCAGGTCGATACGGGCTTTGTCCGCAGCGGTGGCCGCCGCTTTGAATATCGCGTCGACTTTTTCCTGTGAATACGTCGCGTAAATATTCTGCGCCTCTTTTACTTTGGCGATTAGTTTATTCAAATCGTCCAGCGTCAGAATATTGTCGGCAATGACCGGCGCAGCCGCCTCTTTTTTTGTTGTTTTTACAGATGTCTTAGCCATAAAAACCCCTTTCATTTGTGATTTATTTCACGAATATAACAGGGGTTGGGGGAGTTGTCAAGAGGGTGAAATTATTGCTTATAAACGCAGTCTTTTGTGCTTATAATCTAAGCAGCTTTTTCCAGTGGGACAACGCTCAACCGAAAGCCGAGAGAGTTCAAATTTTGTCCTGGACACTAATATCGTTTCTTGTTCTTTGCGCCAAAGTCAAGATGTATATCGCAAAAATAAAAATTAACTGATTTGGCAATTGCTCCATTGCTTGGTTCTGCTGTTATACGCCAAAGTTCCAACAGGTTTGCCATTTTGGAGCACAGTGTATTTATCCCCAGTTAATTTTCCGATGGTTAATTGGATGAAGCTTCTATTTTGAGGTATTTGAATAGTGTCTCCTTCTCGAGGATTTCTTTGTAGTAGTATCCCGTTTATCCCACGGGCACTATATTCTCCTTTTTGGATTTGGATTGCTGGATTTCTATTTTGAGGTGAAGATGTTGCTTCTTGTCTAGCTATTGTACTCGCTGGTAGAGTAACAGCAGGAGGACTTCCTTGGTCTCTTCTTTCTGGCGTGAGTGTTTCTGGGGCTTGGGCAAAAGCAGTGTTTGCTTCAGTCAAAAATGCTTCACTCCTGGCCGTTGCGCTTGTGTCATTAAAAGTGTAAGAAAGATTATAGGATAATTGCCTTGTGCTTTCAAAAGGTTGTCCTTCTCTATTTATCGGTTGTCCAGTAGTATATTTAATTTCTCCCACTATCTCAAAGTTATTCCCATTCATTGCCAGCAATTTATAATCCGTTTCGTTTTGCGGATTACTCATACAATAACAAATATGTTGTTTCCCAAACTCATCGTTAATAGCTACAGAAAAAATTCTTCCTGTGGCATCGCCGGGTACAGGACGTAATGGAAGACTGTCTCTTGTAATATTGTTACTAGATAATGTGCCGGTTGTCCTTGGCGTAAAAATAACCCCCACTGTTTCTGCTGGTGTGAATGTGCCTACGGTCATTTTCCCTAGAATGGCTGAAGATAGTTGTGTTCTGCGATTTCCTTCTATGATCATCTGGTTGCTTCCTTGGGCAAAATCTTGGGTTTTTTCGCTGTATGTGCCGATTATTACTCCTTTATCATCAATTAGAAAGTAGGTGTTTCTTTGTCCGCTAATTTCAGCGGCTTTGTAACTTTGTCCATCTGGAAATGTTACAACTCTTATTCCGTCAGTATTGGGTCTTGCTAATGTTGCACTATAATCGCCGACGGATATTTCAAACGATTTAGAAAGATCGTAAACAGGCTGTCTTGTGGCTTGTAGCCTTGCTGCTGATGTCTCAATAATTAGTTCTGCCGCTGATTGCGGAATGTCTGCTAGTTGTGAAGTGTCTGACTGGGTTTCTAGCTCTTGGACGGAGTTGTTAGCTACCGTAGATTGGTTTTCTTCCGCCGATGTTAGCTCGCGCATTAATTCCTGTAATGGTGTGGTATCTATTTTTTTATCTACTCCTGATGCTTTATCTATTATTAGTTGTTCCTGTAAATTGGCGACAGAACTTATTTCTTCAGCAACTGTTTCAGGTTGCACTTCTTCGGCAACTGTTTCAGGTTGCACTTCTTCGGCAACTGTTTCAGGTTGCACTTCTTCGGCAATTGTTTCAGGTTGCACTTCTTCGGCAATTGTTTCAGGTTGCACTTCTTCGGCAGGTGAAGTTGCTTCGACTTTGAGTA
>BGZN01000039.1 GCA_003864455.1 Candidatus Termititenax aidoneus
ACAGATGAGCATCAGCTGATTCACCAACAAACCCCCGAAGAATTTCGTGCGGATATGATCAGGGGTTTGGACTGTCTGGAAAACCTTATCGGTAAAAAAGTAGAGACCTTTCGAGCGCCGGGTACTCAGACCAGCAGGAAGCCGAGGCTGGCAGCGACCCCTCTGACCCAAATTCCAGGCCGGCGGATTCGGACGGCGATGGTTATACGGACAAGCAAGAAGAAAAAGCCGGCAGCGACCCTCTGGACGCGGACTCCCAGCCGCCTGTTCCGGAGCCGGAACAGATTGTCGGCTGGGAATCCACCGACGAGGCGAACACGCTGGGGTATTATGTTTATTTTGGCACAGATCCGCAGGGAACTTCGACACATTTTCAAGAGACGGCCAGTTTCAATATACCCGTGCTCACCAAGACCGGCGTTTATTATCTGCGCGTGCGGGTCAAGTCCGTTAACGGGCGTTTGGGAGAATGGACGACTATCCGGATCATTCAATATACCGCTTCGGCAGCCGGGCCGGATACCAACGGCGGCGGCACGCAGCCGGAAACGGCCGTGGTCGTTTCCGGCAGCGGCGGCACGGGAGAAAAAGTCTGGTCTTATCCCAATCCATTCAGTCCGGACAACGGACAGGCAGCGCGTATCGCCTACAATGTGGAGCGGGACGGCTGGACCAAAGTGTACGTGTATGACGCGCGCGGCCGGAGGGTCTGGCAGACGGAGAATTTTGCGCGCGCGGATCAAGACAATATTGTGCTCTGGGACGGCCGCAACAACAGGGGGCAGTTAGCGGCTAACGGCCTGTACATCATAATCGTCACCACGGAAAAGAATCAAGTTATTTCACGGGGGAGGCTGGCGCTGTATGATGAATAAAATCCGGCTACACCAGTTTATGTGTATCATTATGTGTATACTAATGTGTATAACCGCCGCGCTTTGGGCGGACGACAAAGAAACTTTCAACACCGAGAGTTTATTAATCGGCGCGGACGCTATGGCCCGCGGCGGCTCTTATATCGCCGGCGCCGGCAGCAGTCCTTTATTTCAGAATTTTGCTGTGAGCACCGCGCCCAAATTTTCTTTCACCGCGTTTACTTTAATGAGCGCGCTGAATTATTTATCCGCTGCTTACGCGCAAAATGGTTTTGCTCTGGGTGTGCTTACTTTGCAGGACAGCGCCGGCTACAACCGCGACGAAAACAACAATCTGACCGGCGGCCAGATAAATTACAGCGACTCCACTATTTACGGCTCTTACGGATTGGCGCTCGGTTCTTTAAATCTGGGTCTGCGCTTAAAATACGTTTCCCGCTCTTTATCCGAGATCGCCTCGGCGCGGGGCTATGCTCTGGATTTTAGCGGTCTGTACACCCTGAATGATCACTGGTCTTTTGGCCTGGCCGCCGCCAATATCTCCCAGTCCAGCCTGCTCTGGGCTGACGGCCGCGCGGAAATGTTCCCCGTCAATACAATTCTGGGTGTTAAGTACAGTATTTTTGGCAGAGAGGATAAGCTCAATCTTTTTGCCGACCTGCGTCTGGAATACAACGATTTTTTCAACTGTCTGGGTTTAGAATGGAAACCCCTTCCGCTCTTTGCTTTGCGCGGCGGACTTACCCAGGTATCCGCCTGGCAGGAAGACCGGGAAATAAAGCTTTTCCAGCCGGCCGCCGGTCTGGGCCTCAATTTATTTGGCTTCTCTTTTGACTACGCTTTCAATCCCGACGCAGACCTCGCCGACAGCGTTTCCCATTTCTTTACTCTGGGCTATACCTTTGGCTCTGCCGCACAGCCCGCCGCCGGATCAGACGATCTCTCGTCCGAAGCGGAGCAGTCCGCCGCCGCAGCCGGCGCCGCGGATACGGACACAACTCTCGATACCGATACGGAATTAATGCCCAACGGCCGCCGCAGAATTTACAAGGATATTCTTCACCTGCCCCAGGAAGACCAGTTGATCATCGAAGACCTGGGTTATCTTGATATGTATAAACCTGCGGAAATAGATGAGCCTGCGGCGGATACGGACAATACGGACAAATAGAGCCGCGGCGTGCTGCGGCTCTATTTTGCTTTATATCTTACGGCTGCTTGAAAACCTCTTCTTCCAGTATCTCCGGCGGCGGTTCTAAACTAATCTCCGGATCGTTGGAAATCAGCTTCAAATGCTCGTAGCGGCGCAAACCCGTGCCGGCCGGTATTAATTTGCCGATAATGATGT
This sequence comes from Candidatus Termititenax aidoneus, assembly GCA_003864455.1. Classification (GTDB taxonomy): domain Bacteria; phylum Margulisbacteria; class Termititenacia; order Termititenacales; family Termititenacaceae; genus Termititenax; species Termititenax aidoneus. The sequence goes on from BGZN01000039.1 coordinate 2,224, forward strand.
TTTCTTTTAAGCCCGACATGTCGTCCTGCTTGCCGTACACCGCGGCTTTGGTCAGCACCGAAGTCGTTTCCTGGAAAGACGCGGCGGAAATATAACTATCCGTATTCAGCGAAGCCTTGGTCAGACCCAGCAGCACATGGTCGCCGACCGGCGGAGTTTTGCCGTCTTCTTTGAGTTTTTTGACTGTGTCTTCGTAATCAAAGACATCGACAAAATCATCGACCAAATACTGGCTGTCGCCGATCTCGCGGATACGCACTTTTTTGGTCATCTGGCGGACGATCACTTCGATATGCTTGTCGTTGGTCGAAACACCCTGTTGCAAATAAATGCCCAGTTCCTCATTGACCAAGAACAACTGCGCCGCTTTTTTACCCAAAATCGTGATGACATTGTGCGGATCGATCGGACCTTTGGTCAACTGTTCGCCCATCTTGACCTGTTTGCCGGTGTAGAGGTCATTTAACTTGCTGCCCAGCGGTATCTCGTAAGTCTTTTTCTGATTCTTGTTGCGCACCAAGATTTTGTGGCGGCCGTTTTCCTCCGAGATCGCGTCGATCTGGCCGTCAATTTCCGAAAGCACCGCGGCTTTTTGCGGATGTCTGGCCTCGAACACTTCTTCCACGCGCGGCAGACCGGCTGTGATGTCGCCGGCATCCTGCACTTCCACGTTTTCGATAGCGATGACCTGATCGTATTGCACGGCTTGATCCTCAGGCACGCAGAGCTGCGCGCCGGATTTGATCGGATAGACGCCGCCCGGCTCGAGCAGTATGGTCAGCAGACCGTTCTCATTTTCGGCAATGCCCGTCACGAAGCCGGAGCTTTCCGCGCGCACGCCTGGCGCCAGTTCCTCGTCATTGTCCACCAGATCCAATTTCTTGACCAGCAATTCTTTGTCGGCGTCGACTGTGTACTGCTTGCGCAAACTCTGGTCTGGATTGTGAATGAACAGCGAGCCGTTGCGGTTGGCCACCGAGATCATTTCCGAACCGCCGGAAGCGTATTCTTTCTTGACCGGTTTTTCCACAAAGCCGTGATAAGAAATCTTGCCTTCGTTGATTGCGAAAATATATTTCACGCTCTTGTCGCGCTTGGCCAGCAGCTCGCCTTTTTTCACTTTTTGGCCGTCCTTGACGTCCAGTTCAGAGCCGGTCAGCAGACGCAGCACGCTTTTATTGCCTTTGGGCGGCTTGATGTACACCAAAAGCGGATGCACCAAAATATCCACATTTTTGCCGTCGCGCAGGATCGAAGTCTGACGGACTTGGTCTTTGGCTTTTTGCTGTCCGTCCGGGTCATGAAAATACACCGTGCCGTCGATCGGCGAAAAAATCTCTTCCATATCGCCGCCGCCCAGCACCGCGCCGCCAGTATGGAAAGTACGCATTGTCAGCTGTGTGCCCGGCTCGCCGATAGACTGCGCCGCGATAACGCCCACCGCTTCGCCGGTATTAATCAGCTTGCGGGTCGACAGATCGTAGCCGTAGCATTTGCGGCAGATGCCGCCGCGCGTGGAGCAGGTCAGCGGGGAGCGGACTTTGACCGACAGGAATCTCGCCGCCTCGATTTTTTTGGCGGCCTTGTCGTCAATAACCTCGCCTTTTTTGACCAAAATTTCTTTTTCGTTGTCCGGATTGTGCAGAGTTTCCGCGGCCACGCGTCCGAATAATCTCTTGCGCAGCGAGATCAGCTCTTTGCCGTCCCCGTCGTACAGCGGCTCTAAAGCAATACTCTCGGCCGTGCCGCAGTCTTCCTCGGTGATAATCACATCCTGCGCCACATCGACCAGCCGGCGCGTCAGATAGCCGGACTCGGCCGTGTGCATCGCCGTATCCACCAAGCCTTTGCGCGCGCCGTAAGAGGAAATAAAGAACTCCGTCAAACTCATGCCGTCATAAAGATTGGAAGTAATCGGCACTTTGACCGGACGGCCTTTGGCGTCGGCCATCAAACCGCGCATCGCGGAGAGCTGGCGCACCTGATCGATATTGCCGCGCGCGCCGGAATTGGCCATCATATACACGCTGTTGTATTCGCCCAGATTTTTCTGCATTTTTTCCGTAACCACACCGGTCGTGTTGCGCCAAATATTATTGACTTTTTCCTCGGTCTCTTTTTTCACGCGTCCCAGTTCGCGGATCATCGCGCCGGCGATCTCGTCATCCTCGGCCTTTTTCCAATCCCTGATCCGTTTCAGATTTTTGAGCGAACGCTCTACAACTTTGGCAATCAGGCCGCTGTTGTCTTTTTGCTCGGCCAAACTCCGCGCCGCGCGCTCCTCGCTCTCCAAAGTCTTGCCCAGAGTTTTCAGAGACTCGCTAAATTCCTCAAACTGCAAAGCGCCCAGCAGAGCCGGCAGGAGTTTCAGCGCGTCAATCGCTTTACGCAGTTCCTGATATTTCTGCGGTTTTTGGTCGGCAATATAATTGTAAATGCGCGTCCAAATCTCGCTGTCGATAATCTTTTGCAAATTTTCTAAAATCTCGTCCAGCTCAGTTTTCGCGCCCTGCAATTCTTTGGGCTTGGGCAGTTTGTCCAATTCCTGGCTGAACTCAAATTGTTCACCGGACTCGCCATGCTCGACATAGCCCCACAGTTCCGACATGACTTTGAATTTCACCAAAATATCTTTCAAATTTTCCAGCGCGTTTTTGGCTTTTTTCGTGGTGTCTTCCAGACCCTCTTCTTTGACCACGCCTTTGAGATAACTGTCGAGGAAATATTTGTCGCCTTTTTGTTCTTTGCCCAGCAGCACTTCGACAATATCCACCGCCTCGATCAAAGCCGAGGGCAAAGCGGCTTTGCCACGCAGAACTTCCGTGCCGCCGATTTTCAATTTGGCGCGGTCGCCCAGCAATTCATTGCGGGACTTCCAGGCTTCCAACTGCTCCAGCACAGTCAGCCAAGCGCCGCGCATCTGGCCTAAACATTTGCCGATTTCTTCCTCGCTTTCCGCCTGTCCCAGTTCGGCCAAAATCTTATCCAGCGGTAATTTGTTATCGGGATTTTCCGCCAGCAAGTCGCCGAGCAAACCGCGCGGTATATCGAGTTTGGCTTCGGCTTCGTTCTTGCCTTCCAAAGCGGCCAGCGGCTCGTTGAGGTCTTCCACCGGCTTGCGCAGACTGTCCACCGCGGTTTTGGGCTTGTTCAGCACGGACAGCGCGTCGCTGGAAATCACCATGTGGTCAATATAATTGTCCAGGCTGTTCAGCCAGTGCAGAGCGCCAAACGCGGTGACCACAGTGCGCGCTTCTTTGTCCGTCTTGAGAAATTCCAGGCAATTCCGCAGTTCGTCTAAATTGGTCTTGATATTCTCGGACTCGTCGGCGTTTTCCATGCCGGTCAGCAAAGTCAGCGGCGCTTTCAGCAGATTTTCCAGCACATGCAGAGAAACCAGCACATTGTAATATCTCTGCTGGCCGCGCAGCACGATCAAAGGTATTTGCAGGCGTTCGCGATGCCGCGTGTCGGATTTGCGCTCGTGATTTGGTTCGACAGATTTCAACTCGGCCAGGCCTTTGACCAGTTCATTCAAGCCGTTTAGTATCTTTAACGCTCTCCGGTTTTTCTCCTCAGCGCCACCGGATTCTTTTTGCACGTCTTTTTCCAAACGCGCCAGCAGGCGGTCGAGCAATTTTTCCGCGGATTTTTTATTGACTACATTGGCGTCCGGCGTCGAGTCGATAAACTGCCGCAGGTATTTTTTCGTGTCGTTCAGAGTTTTTTGCAGTAAATCCATGACGTCCTGCGCGTCCTGCCGGTAGACTTCCTGAAATTCGCGCAGGTCTAGATTGTCAACCGCGGTAAAATCCTCCAGTTTGTCCAGAGCGCCGCTCAAAGAATTGATTTTTGGCGTCACGATTTTGGTGATTTTTTCGCTGACTGGCTCGTAAACTCCCGTGATTTTTTTCAGGGCGGATTTGATCTCGCGGATCGTGCTTTGCGGCAGGCTCTTTTTCGGCTGGTCGTTTTTGGACAACTCGACGTTTTTGGCATAATGCTTCTGCAATTCTTCCAGCAAAGATTTCAGCTCGCTGATTTTCAACTGGCTGACCGCTTCTTTGACGGACTTGGCGTTAAAATTATCCTGCTTGCTGCCGTCCGCTTTGATCTCCGCCAGATCCTCAATCTTGTTTTGATCCTTGTCGTTTTTCACGCATTTTTTGACACTCTCCAAATTGCGCGAGAGATTTTCCAGCAGGCCTTTGAGCGCTTTGACATAGGTGCTGTCTTTCGGTTTGGCTTTACCTTTTTCCGCTTCGGGAATATCCAGCAAATCGCTTTCTGTGAAATCCGCCGCTTCCTTGGTCTTGAGCGCCTCGCGGAAAATGCTCTCCAGGACAGTTTTGTAGCCGCCCAGAGGCTTCAGCAGCATATTGTCTAAATATTCTTTGTGGTCTTTGAAATAATAGTAATCGTCTTTTTTCCGGCGCAGAAAATCCAGCGAAATGCGCGACACGTATCTCTCCACGCGGTCTTTGACGGATTTTTCCTGCGTGCCGCCCAGCACAGAGATCAGCAGCTCGCGCCGCGCGCGCAGTTCGCGCAAAATCGTCTTCACAGCAAAATGCGCGTCGAGGGCGTTCAGCGGCTCTTCCAGTTTGGCCAGCGGCACATTGAAATCATTGAGTTTTTTGCGCGCCAGACCCGCTTCTTCACCGATCCGGTCTTCTTCTTTGCTGGCGTTGATATTAAAAGCGGCCACCTGCTTGCGGCTGTTGCCGATGTCGCGGGCTTTGTTCAAACCCAGCGCCACAAATTCGGGCGGACTGGCCGACACACCGGATTTGGTCGCGTAATGAAAACCGATATTTTTTAATTGGTCGCACAGCTCGGCCGTGACCTGCGCGCCGTAAATGTCGTAATACTCGGAAATCAGGCTGCGGATTTTGCCTTTGTCCATGCGGTAATTGAGATAACTGGCTTTGGGTTTATTGAAATGTTCCAGCACTTTGCTGATCGTGTTATTAAAAACCAAGCGGCCAATTGTTGTGCGTACCCATTTATCCTCGTCTTTGACGAGTTGTTCTTTGTCCTCGCCTTCGCTCTTTTTCAAGCTGAGCACGTCCTCAAAATTGAGCAGCAAATTATTGCGGGAAATCCGGATCGGCTGCTGAATTCTAATCATGTGCAGATTGTAAGCTTTCATCGCTTCGTTGATATCCGCAAAAGGACGCGCTTTTTCTTCCAGGCGGCTCTTGGCCAGATACAGGAATTGTCCGGCTTTTTCGTCAAAGGCTTTGACCTCTTTGTCCGCCGCGCGCTCCATGGTCATCCAGTACAGACCGATCACCATATCCTGCGTCGGCGTGATGATCGGGTTGCCGTTGGACGCGGAAAGAATATTGTTGTCCGCGCGCAGCAAAATGCGGCACTCCGCCTGCGCTTCGGTGGACAGCGGCACATGCACCGCCATCTGGTCGCCGTCAAAGTCCGCATTAAAAGCCGTGCAGACCAGCGGGTGGATCTGTAGCGCTTTGCCCTCGACCAGCACCGGCTCAAAAGCCTGAATACCCAGACGATGCAGCGTCGGCGCGCGGTTGAGCATCACGGGGTGTCCCTTGATGACTTTTTCCAGCGCGTTGTACACCACCACATCTTTGTTTTCGATTTTGCGTTTGGCGTCTTTGATATTGTGCGCTTCACCGCTGGCGACTAACTCATGAATAATGAACGGCTTGAACAACTCAATCGCCATTTCTTTGGGCAGGCCGCATTGATGCAGTTTGAGCGACGGGCCGACCACGATCACCGAGCGTCCGGAGTAGTCCACGCGTTTGCCGAGCAGATTTTGCCGGAAACGTCCCTGCTTGCCTTCGATAATATTGGAAATCGAACGCAGCGGCCGGCCGTTAGTGCCGGTGGCTTCGCGGCCGTGCTTGCCGTTGTCAAACAGCACGTCGACGGCTTCCTGCAGCATGCGTTTTTCATTGCGCACGATCATATTGGGCGCGCCGATGTCCAGCAGTCTTTTTAAGCGGTTGTTCCTGTTTAAAACGCGGCGGTAGAGATCGTTGAGGTCCGAAGCCGCAAAACGGCCGCCCTCTAGCTGCACCATCGGGCGCAGATCCGGCGGCATGACCGGCACGCAGTCCATGACCATCCACGACGGCTTGTTGCCGGAGGACAAAAACGCTTCCACCACGCGAACGCGTTTGGTCAATTTGAGATAAGTCGGGCCTTTGGACGCGGACAGCTCGCGGCGCAGACTGCCCAGCAATTTGTCCAGGTCCATATCGTCCAGCACGTCCTTGACGGCTTTGGCGCCCATGTCGGCCTGAAATTTCTGGCCGTATTTTTGTTTGTAATAATTGTATTCAGCTTCCTGCAGCAGTTGCGTGACTTTCAATTCTTTGACCGACTCGTGCACTTTGGTGACCATGTAGGACTCGTAATACACGACGCGCTCTAGATTTTTGTACGGCATATCCAGCATGAGGCCGATATGCGACGGCACGCCTTTCAAAAACCAAATATGCGCGACCGGAGCAGCCAGCTCAATATGTCCCATGCGCTCGCGCCGCACTTTGGAGTTCGTGATTTCCACGCCGCAGCGTTCGCAGGTGATGCCGCGGTAGCGCACGCGCCGGTATTTGCCGCAGGTGCATTCCCAGTCTTTGACCGGTCCGAAAATCCGCTCGCAAAACAAGCCGTGGCGTTCCGGCTTGAAAGTGCGGTAATTTATCGTCTCCGGCTTTTTGACTTCACCGTGCGACCAAAATCTGATCTGTTCGGGAGAAGCGATGCCCAGCTTGATGCTTTTGAAATCTTTCGGGTCACGAACTAACATTTATGCCTCCTTAAAATTTTCCAGCCTAAAAACTCCGGTGTTATTTCCGGTCTATCTCCCGTCCGTCGGCAGTCAGGACTTTGAAGTCCAGACCCAGCGAGCGGATCTCGCGCACCAGCACATGAAATGAAGCCGGCGTGCCGGGCGGCGGCAGATTTTTGCCTTTGATAATCGCTTCATAAACTTTGGCGCGGCCGGACACGTCGTCGGACTTGACCGTCAGCAATTCCTGCAAAGTGTACGCGGCGCCGTAAGCTTCCAGCGCCCAGACTTCCATTTCGCCGAAACGCTGTCCGCCCATCTGCGCTTTGCCGCCCAGCGGCTGCTGGGTGACCAGCGAATACGGGCCGGTGGCGCGCGCGTGCATTTTTTCCTCGACCAGGTGAATCAGTTTGAGCATGTACATATAGCCGCACATGACCGGCTTGGCGTAAGGCTCACCGGTACGGCCGTCGCGCAGCGTTACTTCGCCGCTCTCGCTCAACCACTCATAACCCGGGACTTTTTGCGCCTCGCGCAGTTTTTCCTCGATCGCCTGCACCGACGCGCCTTTTTCCGGATTTTCCACTTCGTTTATCGCTTCGTCGAATTGCTGCGCTTCGATATACTCGCCCAGCGCCTGCGCCGCGTTACCCAAAACTGTCTCGTAAATCTGTCCGACATTCATACGCGAAGGCACGCCCAGCGGATTGAGTACGATGTCTACCGGTCTGCCGTCCGGCAGGAACGGCATGTCCTCCGCCGGCAGGATGCGCGAGATCACGCCTTTGTTGCCGTGGCGACCGGACATTTTGTCGCCGACCATGACTTTGCGCAGCTGCGCCACATAGACGCGCACAATAGTTTTCACGCCGGGCGGCATGTCATCTTTGTTGTTCTCGTCAAATACGCGGACATCCACCACTTTGCCGCCCTCGCCGGACGACACGCGCAGCGACGAGTCTTTCATATCGCGGGCTTTGTCGCCGAAAATCGCGCGCAGCAATTTTTCCTCGGGCGGCTGCTCCTGTTCGCCTTTGGGCGTTACTTTGCCGACCAAAATATCGCCGGCAGTAACTGTCGAGCCGGGGCGGATAATGCCGCGCTCGTCGAGATTGCGCAAAAATTCCTCGCTGACATTGGGGATTTCCGGTGTCAGCTCTTCCGCGCCGACTTTGGTCGTGCGCACTTCCAGTTCGTAGCGATTGATGTGTATCGTCGTAAAAATATCGTCTTTGACCATGCGGTCAGACACCAAAATCGCGTCCTCAAAATTGTACCCGTCAAAAGGCAAGAACGCCACCAGCACATTTTTGCCGATAGCCAGTTCGCCGTCTTTGAAGCACGTGCCTTCGACCAGCGGATCGCCGGCTTTGACTTTTTGGCCGGCTGTTACAATCGGTCTTTGATTGCGGCAGGTGTTTTGATTGGTGCGCAGGTATTTAATCAATTCGTGTTTTTTCTCATAGGCTCTTTTGCCGTCCGCCGGAGTGTATTTAATCACAATCTTATTGGCGTCCACCTCGGTTACATCGCCGTCGGCTTCCGCAAAAAGCGCCGTGGAAATATTTTTGCCGATATGTTTCTCCATACCCGTGCCGACATAAGCACGGTCTGGATAAATCAGCGGCGTGGCCTGCCGCATCATGTTAGAACCCATCAGCGCGCGGTTGGCGTCGTCGTGCTCCAAAAACGGCACTAAACAGGCGCTCACGCCAAAAATCTGCTTGGGCGAAACGCCGACATAATTGACTTCCGAAGTTTTGAACATATCGAATTCGCCTTTTTTGCGCGCCGGCACAATGTCGCCTTTTAATTTGTTGTCCGGCGTTACGCTGACATCGTAGGGAGCGATAATCGATTCTTCTTCTTTTTCGGCGGTCAAATACACTGGCGGATTGTTCTTGCCGTTTTTGACCTCGCCGTTTTCCACTTCAAAATACGGCGTTACGATGAAGCCGTGTTTATTGACATCGGCAAAAGTCGCCAGCGGCGAGATCAGGCCGGAAGTCGGACCTTCGGGCGTTTCCACCGGACAGATGCGGCCGTAATGCGACGGCTGAATATCGCGCACTTCAAAACCGGCGCGCTCTTTGTTGACGCCGCCGGGACCCATCGCCGACAGACGGCGTTTGTGCGCCAGCTCCGCCAGAGGGTTGATTTGGTCCATGAACTGCGACAGCTGCGACGAGCCGAAAAATTCTTTCATCACCGCGATCAGCGGGCGGATATTGATCAGCGCCTGCGGCATAAAATCCTCATTGCCTTTGAGCATCATCTGGTCTTTGATCAATCTTTCCAGACGGGTCAAACCGACCTTGAATTGTCTTTGCAGCAGCTCGCCCACCGCGCGCACGCGGCGGTTGGACAAATGGTCAATGTCGTCAACCGAAGCCGAGACATCGGCGGTAAACAATTTGATTAGATAACGCGCCACCGCCGCGATGTCCTCGTTGGTCAGATAATGCACGTCCTCATTGTGCGCTTCGGCAAAGCCCAGTTTGGTGTTGATTTTGTAGCGGCCGATTTCGCCCAGATCATAGCGGTCGGGATTGAAAAATAGATTTTCCAAAAACTGTCTGGCGCCGTCCTCTGTGATATGGTCGCCCGGACGCAGTTTGCGGTACAGCTCGACCAACGCTTCATTTGGCGTCAAAATGGGGCCGATTTTTTTATTCTTAATCGTTTTGTCCAAATATTCGCCGCCGTTGAGCACGCGTTTGACTTTGGTCAAATCGTCGGGGTCCGGCTCGTTGCTCAAAGCCTGGCGCATCTCGTCTTCATTGTAGCCGCGCGCTGCCAGGAACAAAGACAGGCCGACTTTTTTCATTTTGTTGATGTACACCCAGATCACGCCGTTGGTGTCGATTTCCATTTCTAGCCACGCGCCGCGGTTGGGGATAATCTTGGCCTTGAAAGATTTTTCGTTTTTCTTGGCGTTTACTTTTTCCTCAAAATACACGCCGGACGACCGCACAAACTGCGAAATAACCACGCGCTCGTCGCCGTTGAAAATAAATGTCCCCTGCTTGGTCATGCGCGGTATCTCGCCCATGTAAATCGTCTGCTGCTTGATCTCGCCGGTGATCGTGTCGACCAAGCGCACGGGCACGCGCAGCGAGAGCGCGTAAGTATGCTCCTCACGCAGACAGTCGATTTCCGAGTATTTCGGCTCTTCGATTTCCGGTTTGGTGTATTCATTTTTGTCCTCGTCGAGATACAAAAACGAAAGCTCGTAACGGCCGTTGAATCCCACTATCGGGCTGATGGCTTTTAATTCCTCTTCGATGCCCTCATGCAAAAACTTGTCGTAAGATTTCAACTGCAAAGACGTGAGCTTCGGCACGTCTAATTTTTCTTCAGGAATATTGGTATTTAATTTTATTCTCGATTTAATTTTTGCGACCACTCTGGTGCCTCCTCAAATAGACTACAGCACAACTACCCGGGTCTTTGTCTGCCAAAAACCCGGGAATACTTTAAATGCTAAAAACCTTACTTGATCTCAACTTTAGCGCCTTCTTTTTCCAGCTTTTCCTTAATAGTTTTCGCTTCGTCTGCTGACGCGCCTTCTTTTATCGGCTTCGGAGCACCGTCCACTAAATCCTTGGCTTCTTTTAAGCCCAGTCCGGTAATCTCACGCAGCACTTTCAACACCTGGATTTTCTTGTCTCCGGCGCTGGCCAAAATGACGCTGACAGTAGAAGCAGCGGCTCCGGCGTCTCCGCCGGCAGCGGCGCCAGCGGCTGCCGGAGCAGCGGCTATGGCCACGGGAGCGGCTGCGGTTACGCCAAACTTTTCTTCCAAAGCCTTGACTAAACCGTTTAACTCCAGCACAGAAAGCTTCTCTACTTTATCAATAATTTCTTGAGCAACTGCGGTAACTTCTACCATTATAAATTCACCTCCTCAGACAAGGTAAAGCCGTAACATATTACGGCTTCACACTTTATTATTGTTTTTTCTCCGCCACAGCATTTAAACCATAAACCAATTTGCGGATCGGCCCCTGCAGCACATTGACCAAACCGCTGATCGGCGATTGCAGCAAATACACCAGCTTGGACAGCAATTCCTCGCGTCCCGGCAAAGCGGCCAGTTCTTGGACTTGCGCCGCGCCGATAATTTGTTTCTGAAACACGCCGCCTTTGACCGTCACAGACTCATGGCCTTTGCAAAAAGCCGCCAGAGCTTTGGCCGGCGCCAGCGGTTCTTTGGCAAAAATATAAGCCGTCGGACCGGTCAATTGTTTTTCATCGACCGGAATATTCAAGTCTTTGAACGCGATAGAAACCAAGGTGTTTTTGTAAACACAGTATTCGGCTTTCGCTCCGCGCAGACTGCGGCGCAGTTCGCGGTCGTCGGCTACGGTCAGTTTGCTGTATTGAGAAAACATCACCAGTTCAGAATCCGCAATCTTTTGCTTGATTTCCGCAACCGCAGCTTTCTTGCTTTCTTTAACCATCTTTACTTTACTCCTCCGCAGGTCTTATGTCCTCCAGGGACTGCCGGCTTCTTTGGATCAATTTACACTCGCCAACACTTTAACACCTGGCTTTACAGTCCGGGCTTTTCTTTTGCGCATCATGCCACACTCGCCAACACTTTGACACCCGGCTTTACAGTCCGGGCTTTTCTTTTGCGCATCATGCCACACTCGCCAACACTTTGACGCCCGGCCCCATGGTCGGTGCGAGATATATACCTTTAACATAAACGCCTTTGACTGTCGACGGCTTGGCTTTCAAGATCGCTTCGTAAAGCGCGTCATAATTGGCTTTCAGTTTGTCCGCGGCAAAAGATTTTTTGCCGATAACCGTATGGATCACGCCGGCTTTGTCCGTCTTGTATTCCACCTTGCCGGCTTTTTGCTCGCTGATCGCTTTGGCCACGTCCTGCACCACTGTGCCGGCCTTGGGCGTCGGCATCAAGCCTTTGCGTCCCAGCACTTTGCCGAGTTTGGCAACTTTGGGCATCATATCGGGAGTCGCCAGCAGCACGTCAAAATCCGTAAAGCCGCCGTTGATTTTTTCGACCAAATCGTCCGTGCCGACAAAATCCGCGCCGGATTTTTCCGCGATCTTGAGATTGTCGCCGTTGGTAATCACCGCCACAGTTACCTTTTTGCCAAGACCCGCCGGCATAGCCACCGCGCCGCGCACCATTTGTTCGCCTTTTTTGGGGTCAATGCCCAGCACAAAAGTCGCTTCTATGGTTTCGTCAAATTTAGCCACGCCCAGCTCGCGGACTTTGGCCAGCGCATCATCCAGCGGAAACACCGCCTGGCCTTTCAAAGACTCCAGTTTGTTTTTATATTTTTTACCGTGTGCAGCCGTCATTTTTTTCTCCTAGTCAATAACTTCCACGCCCATTGAGCGGCAAGTGCCGGCGATAACCTTGACCGCCGCCTCTTCGTCATAACAATTCAGACCTTCCATTTTTTGTTTGGCGATTTCGCGCAGTTTGGCGCGGGTAATCTTGCCGACTTTGTTTTTGTTGGGCACGGCCGAACCTTTGGGAATATTCAAGGCTTTGCAAACCAGCACCGAGGCCGGCGGCGATTTGAGCTTGAAAGTAAAAGTGCGGTCGCTGTAAACAAAAATATCCACCGGTATGACCGAACCGGCCTTGTCCTTGGTCTGATCATTGTAGGCCTTGCAAAAATCCATGATATTGAGGCCGTGCTGACCCAGAGCCGGACCGACCGGCGGAGCTGGATTGGCTTTGCCGGCCTCGATTTGCAATTTAACAATAGTGATTAACTGCCGAGGGCCGCCTGCCGCTGGTTTTTTACCTTTTTCGCCCATTATTTTCTCCTACAGTATTAAACGTTTTTCTCGATTTGGTCGAAATCCAACTCCACCGAAGTAGAGCGGCCAAAAATCGAGATCATCACTTTTACCGCGCCTTTTTCCGGCAGGACTTCTTTTATCTCGCCGGCATAGCCGCGGAACGGTCCGGAAATCACCTTCACGTTTTCGCCGACTTCAAAATCAATTTCCAGTTTCGGCTTCACAGTTACTTCGCCGGTCTGATTGAGTATGCGCAGCACATCTTTGTCCGGCAGCGGCTCTGGCACGCCCGCGCCCACAAATTTGGACACGCCGTTAACTGTGCGCAGGTGATACCAGGCTTCGTCATCTTTTTCCATGTTGACGAAAACATAGCCCGGGAACATCATTTTGCGCCGCTCATAACGTTTGCCGTTTTTGACCTCGATGACATCTTCCTCCGGCACTAGCACTTTAAAAATCCGGTCCTGCAGATTGAAATCGCTGATCTTTTGTTCTATCGCCGAGCAGACTTTTTGCTCAAAGCTGGTGAACACCTGCAGCACATACCAATCGCCTCTGGCCACATGCGCTTCCTCCACCGCCGCCGGAACAGCGGCTGCGCCTTGCGTTGTTTCCAAAGTGGTCTCTTCTATATTATTGCTATTCTCTAAATCGCTCATGTTTTCCCTAAATTATTTAAAAAGCACAGCGCCTAAAATCAAATCCAGCACAAAAGTAAAAAAAGTCAGCAGCGCCACGATTAAAAACACGACCGCGGTCATTTGCGCCACGCGGCTGCTGGCCGGCCAATCCACTTTTTTCATTTCCGTTTTCAAATCTGCAAAAAATGCCATTTTACTTCCTTACGGCAGGCCGTCCGCCCCTGCGTCCGGCACGCCTGCGCGCGCATTGAAACACGCGCTTGGCAGGCGAGGCAGGAATCGAACCCGCAACCTACGGTTTTGGAGACCGCCACTCTACCAATTGAGCTACTCGCCTACAGTGGAATTATCCTCTTTAAAGATAATCCGACGCCGGAAACTACTTAGTTTCCTTGTGCGGCGTATGCTTCTTATCCCACTTGCAATATTTTTTTAACGTCAAACGCTCAGGATTGTTGCGCTTTTCTTTCGTCGTCACATAATTGCGCCGCTTGCAAACCTCGCACTCGAGCGTGATAATCTCTCGCATTGTAACCTACTTTCACACAAAAAGGGTGGATATTTAACTATAAAGCCTTGAATCTGTCAACACATAATTCAGCGCAATTTACAGCCGCACTTCTTTTTTCTCCAAATCCAAAACTTCCAGTTCATTCAAGATTTCCGCTTTTTCTATATTCTTCCTGCTGGGTTTTACGAGCGCTTTTTTTTGCCAGCCGCCGCTGTAAAAATACGCCGCGGAAAAAACCACGCCCAGTCCCCAGGAAATCGGCATTGCCCACCACACGCCGTTCAAGCCGATGCGCGCCGAGAGCAGAGCCGCCGCCGGCACA
>BGZN01000040.1 GCA_003864455.1 Candidatus Termititenax aidoneus
TGATTATAGACTTTATCGGCGGGGACGCTTTAATGGTGCCGGAGTTACTGGACAAAATACTTACGTACTATCAATACAGGGCAATAACAATGGATCATAAATGGGCCTACCGCTGGAGAGCGAGTATATCCAGCAATGGGACATTGTTTGAAGACCCGAAAGTAAGGGATTTTATGATGAAGTATAAAGACAATCTTTCGATAGGCGTATCGGTAGACGGCTGTCCGGAGATACACGATAAGAACCGCATACATAAAGACGGCCGGGGGACGATGAAAGACATACAGAAATGGTGGGATTGGTATTTGGAATGGAATGGTCCTGAATTTGCCGCAACCAAGGCGACATGCAATAAAGACACAATACCTTATCTGGCCAAATCCATAAAATTCCTGCATGAGGAGATGAGATTAAGGCATATAAATATAAACTTTGTCTTTGAGGATATGCGCCTGACGGAAGCAGACCTGAAACAGCTAGATGAGGAAATGGAGAAATCCGTAATGTATATACTGGAACACAGGCATGATCTACATGTAAGTATGTTCGATAAAAACTTTGGCATAGGCGAGCCTATGAAAGACCCGGACAAGGGTTGGTGCGGTTCAGGATCAATGCCGTGCCTGAGTATCAACGGCAAGATATACCCGTGTTTCAGATTCAGTCCGAATACAATGCACAGCAGGAAGTTGGATTTTTATGTAGGTGATGTGTGGAACGGCCTTAATCACAAAGAACGTTTTGAGATTGTGAGGCAACAAACACGAAAGAAAATTTCTCCTGAAAAATGTCTGACCTGTAATGTAGAGTCCACCTGCGCGTGGTGCATAGGCGGAGCGTTCGCGGAGAAGGGAGAGTTTTACCGGCAGACGAATATCTGCGAGGTGCACAAGCTGCAGAGCAAGTGGAGCAGGAGATACTGGGAGGAGTATGATAAATTGGAAAAAGCCAGGGGAAACGCGGGCACGCTAAATTTGAAATATGAATCCGGCGAAAAAATCCTGGTTGAACTAGAGGAAGTTGTTTTAGAACCAAAGCCTCAGGCTGCGCCCGAGCAATTGCTTTCCGTGATCGTGCCTGTCTACAATCAAAGTAAATATTTACCGGAGTGTTTGGACAGTTTGTTGGAGCAGACTTATAAAAAGCTGGAAATTATTATTGTAGATGACGGCTCTACAGACGATTCTGCTGAGGTGGCTGAAAGATATGCGCGGCAGGATTCACGTTTCAAACTGGTCAGGCATCAAGCCAATCAGGGTTTATCGCAGGCCAGAAATACTGGTTTGAGCCACGCGACCGGCCAGTATGTGCATTTTTTAGACGGAGATGATTATCTCTATACTGCGGAAGCTTATGAAAAAATGCTGGGCGCTGCGCTGCGGGAGAATGCAGATATATTGAGCGGAAACATTTATAGTGAGAGTTATGATTGTTTTGTCGGCGCGGATTTAGAAGGCTGGGTGAAATCTAAAGAAGGAAAAGCCAGGCTGATCAGAACCAGCGCTCCGATGTGTTGGCGTTATTTATATAAGAAAGCTTTTTTGGATAAATATAATTTGAGATTTGACGCGGAAGTTCCTATGGGCGCGGAAGATTTTTTGTTTATGGTTCAGGCGGCTTACCATAGCGAAGGTATATATGCAGTACCACTGTTGTTTTATTTTTGGCGCCAAAATGAGGATTCTATCACGGGGACTAAAGACCCTGAGAGAGTGGCTTTGTTCGAGAAATATCGGGACATTGGTACAGAAAAGGTGTTGCAGTTTGCCTTGAAGCATGACATAAAGGCTCTCCAAGATATAGGCGTACGGGTTAGGCAAAAATAAATGAGCAAGAAATAAAAAGGAGGAAAAATTATGACAAAGAACAACGGGAACGGAGAAACTAAGAAAACAAAAGAGACGAAACCGGAGGTGTGTCCGATCTGCGGGAAAGTGCATCCGCAAAGAGAGGATTTGAACATCAAGGCGACAAGAGATGAAGTGGAAAGCCTAATCTTAATAAACAATCGTGTGAACGTGGCGGAACAGGCGGCCAAACCGACGGCTTTGCAACAGGGAGTTACACAAGAGCAAGTGCAGGTGTTTGTGAATGCGGCTCTCAATGCCAAAGCCGAGGCCATGAATTTGCAGCGGCAATGGTGGAATGAAATATTTGCTAAATATCCGCAGATGCCGAGAGACAAAAATGTGTTTGTGGATTTTGAGACGTGTGATTTCTACGTGCAAATAGAGCGCTAAAACAACTGGAATCTCCATGCCAGACGTTTTAAAAATCTCTTGCATTATTCCGGTGTACAATGAAGAGGGATTTTTACGAGAATGTTTGGAATCTGTCCAAAGACAGTCGGTCAAAGAGCTGGAAATAATCTGCGTCGATGACGGCTCTACGGATAATTCTGCGGAGTTGCTGCAGAAATATGCCGAGCGTTTTCCAAATATTACAGTTGTCAGACAGGAAAATTCCGGCGCCGGACCAGCTAGAAATAAAGGTCTGGCTCTGGCCAAAGGCGAGCACATCCTTTTTGTAGACGCCGATGATTTTTTGCTAAATACAGACACCTTGCGGCACATGGTGGAACTGGCCGACGAAAACAAGGCGGACGTAGTCAGCGCCAATTTAAAAGAATTTAAGTACGGAAATCTTTTTGATTGTTCGTTTTTTGGCAGTTATGCTGTCGGCCAAAATATCTTGCTGCCGGAGAATTACGAGATACCCTGGTATTTTTCCAGGAATATTTACAGAAGGAAATTTTTATTGGAAAACAAGATCAGTTTTCCTGATTATCGGCGCGGCCAGGATGTGGTTTTTCTGGCGAAAGTTTTGAGTCTGGTGAAATATATCTATGTTTGTGCGGAAGATCTTTATGTTTATAGGGTATCGGACGCGGAAGAATTTGACGATGACAGGAAGCGGCGGGATTACATCAGGCATTTTATGGATGTGCTTTTTTGTCTGCAGGATTTAAAGTTTTACGACACTGTTTCAAGATATGAGCGCTTGTTCCTGCCGTTTTTGCGGAAACATTTTGACTGCCTGCCTGAGGCTTGCCGGAGCGTCTGGGAGCGGAAATATTTGAACTATTGGCTCGGTTTTGTCAAATCCGGCACATCATGAATTTGAGCTGTTAAATAATTACAATTTTATTTGTAATCCACCTGTCCGGTGGTGTCCAGCACGGTTTTCCAGGTGCGACCGTTGATCTCCAGTTTTTTGCGGAAGCGCGTTACCAGAGTCATCGGCAGATGAATAAAATGATCGTTGCGATAGCCGACAATCATGGCCGTACGGCCGCTCATCGCCGCATGCACCGCGCTTTGTCCCAGCATCAGGCAAAAAACGTTGTCATCACCGGTGGGCGCGACCGAGCGTATCGCGTAGCTGGGATCGATGTAGCGCACATTGGCTTCCAAATTTTTTTGCGTGAAATATTTAACGATTTCATTTTTCAAAAATGCGCCAATGTCATTCAGCCGTTTGTTGCCGGATTTATCAAAAGTGGATTTGCTGTCCGGCAGCAAGTCCTGCCCCGCGCCTTCCGCAACGACGATCACCGCATGGTGGCGTTTTTTTATTCTGCGCTCCAGGTCTTGGAGGAATTTTTCTAATTTAAAAGGCGCTTCCGGTATCAGGCAAAAATTGACCACACAACTGGCCAGCGTAGCATTGGCGGCGATGAAGCCAGACTCGCGCCCCATGAGTTTGACCAGACCGATGCCATTAACCGCGCCTTTGGCTTCCATATGCGCGGCGGCGATAATGCGCGTGGCTTCCTCGACCGCGCTTTCAAAGCCAAAACTTCTTTCAATAAACGCGATGTCATTGTCTATTGTTTTCGGCACGCCGACCAGCGCGATAGTCAATTGGCGTTTTGCGATCTCTTTAGCCAGATCCAGCGCGCCGCGCATCGTGCCGTCGCCGCCGACCACAAACAAAATATTGATACCGAGTTTTTCGAGATAATCGACCATGACTTTGGCATCCTGAGGACCGCGCGACGAGCCGAGTATAGTGCCGCCCAGCGCGTGGATATTGTCCACGCTGTCCAGATCGAGTTTGAGCGGCGGCAGGCCGACTTTGGGATTGAGGCCGGAGTAGCCGTAACGAAAGCCATAAACCGCTTCAACGCCGTAATACTGATAAGCCGTAAAAACTATCGAACGGATAATCGTGTTGATGCCCGGACACAAACCGCCACAGGTTACGATACCGAGCCTGGTTTGAGAAGGGTTGAAAAAAAGTTTGTGGCGCGGACCGGCCAACTCCAGCAGCGGCAAAGCGTCAGGGTCTTTGCTGTAGCGGTGCAAATCCGCAATGTGCCGGTGAAAAAGAATTTTGTCTTCGTCGCGGATACTTTCTACTTTGTGGCCGAGGGTTTGCTCGGTGTGGAGTTTGGCTTCGCCAAGTTTGGGTATTAATAATTCCGCGGCGGCTAAAATTTCCATTTTAGTAAATTATTTTGGACACGCGGCGCTCCGAGCCGAGCATTTCGTGAGTTGTCTCGATCAAATCTTTTTCCACAGTGGTTAATTCCACTTCTTTTAGTCCCAGCAAATATTCCAGATTGTTCAGGGTTTCGCGCACAGTCAATTCTTTGAAAGTTTCCGCGCCGCTTTGCTGAATGAAGCACGGCACATAGCGCGGCGCCATAGTATTGCTCAACAGATGACTGGCCACGCCCAAACTTGAGCCGGCCGGTATATTGACCTGCGCGCCGATCATGGCAAAGTCGCCGCAGATCAAGCCCAGATGTTTTTCGTCAGACTCCACTTCTGCGCCCGGCAAATAAAAAGTCGGCTCTTTGTTAAGTGAATTTAGCAGGTCTTGATTGAAAGTTTGCGGCTCAATATTCACGCAGTCGGCCAAATACGCTGACCGCAGATAATTGTGGTCCAGACTGGAATAGCCGTGCAGAATAGAATTGCCGAGCGTTGAATCACTGATCTGGCAGTTCGGCCCGATAGACGCGCCGGCGAGTATTTGCGAATTGCTGATTACAGAATACTTGCCGATGTAAACCGGGCCTTCTATATAAGTGTGGGGTTTGATGACGCAGTGATCGCCGATATAAACCGGCCCCTTTTCGCAATTCAGGGTTACGCCGGGCAGGATGCGCGCGTCTTCGCCCACGTAGAGTTTGTATTCGTCAAGCACAGACGCGTTGATATCGACAGAGCCTTTGACTATGCCCATCGGCACCATGATTTTGAAATCCAGCGCGATTTGTTCGGTGCAGGCGTTGAGAATATCCCACGGGTATTCCACGAGTTTTTCCTTGCCATGCAGGATCTCCACGCGGTTGCGTAAAGTGTTGAGTATCTTATGTGAAGATATCGCGTCGTCGAGAATATCACGCAATTCGTACAGATTGCTGGTATTGAGATAGCCGGCCAGCACTTCATTGTTTTGATTGATGAATAATCTGTCCGTACCGTCCAACTGCAGATTTTCTTTAAATTTTTCACTGGCCAGCAAACGTCCGTTGATGATCAAACAACCAACTCCGGTGTTTAGATTGTTGACGCCGATTCCGGTGTGATTTTGCTTGACGATATTTTTTAGATGCTCGCGGCAATGCAGAGAAATATTAGCTTCAGGAAACGCGCGCACGATTTTGGCAATGAGCGGCGAAGCTCCGCAGATCAAATCATAAACCGGCCGCATGTGGGTCAGCGGCAGAAAATTGCTGTACTTTTCGTCCTCAAAAATAAAAATATTGTTGATCATTTTTTGCTCCGCTGGGCTTCCTGGATTTTGAGTAGTTTACGTTCTTTTGCGCTGTTTTGCCAGACCTGGCGGTAAATTCTTTCCTGTTCTCGGCTCAATTCAAAACCGCGCCGCGCCATAACGACTTTGGCGGTCTGGATCGCCTGCTCCGGCTGATGCTCGACGGGCGGAACGCTGTTGTCATTCCAGACAAAAGGCGGCAAATATTTTGGCTGAAAACCCGCGCCATAAATATTGTTGAAACAGCCGATCAGCGAACCAGCGGCCAGCATGGTTTTGATGCCGGTCTTGACATGATCGCCAATGCAGCAGCCGACAAATTGCAGATCGGAATTTATCCTGCGGCCGGCGCTGATCTGGACTTTGACGGGGTGATAATTGTTTTTAAGATCGCTGTTTTCTGTGCCGGCGCCCAGATTGACCCATTCGCCGAGATAGGAATGCCCCAAAAATCCGTCATGTTGTTTATTGGCGTAGCCGAGCAGGGTGGAGCTTTCCACTTCGCCGCCGACTTTGCAAACCGGCCCGATGTTCGTGCCGCCGTAAATTTTGGCCGCGGTTTTGATAAGCGTTTTTTCGCCGATATAGACCGGGCCGATAATGACGGCGTTGGGCAGGATTTCCGCTTGGTCGGCGATGTATATAGAGCCGCCGCTGGCGTCAAGAACAACGCCGGGCTTCAAAACCACATTGCGTCCGATAAAAATATTTTGCGCGTTGACCATTTGCACGCGCGCCGCGCTGGAAAAATGCTGGCCGAGCTGCCCGCTGCGCTGCGCGTCGGCATTGATGTCCACTCCGCTGCCGGCCAAAATATCCCAAAAATAATTGGCAATCGGCAGACTGGATTTGGTTTCCGCCAAGTGGTAAGCGCGAAAAGTTTTCAAATCAAACACCGGAGGCAGGGTGAATTTTCTCATAGTCTTGGCGTCGAGCTTGGCGAGCAGCGGCACGTCGTTGTAGGAGAGCAGGAAATTCTTGCCGTTGGTTTTGAATGGCGCTCCGGCCAGCAGCCGCCCGTTGATAAAAAACGTTTCCTCGGCGCGCAATTCGTTGATGGGATATTTGCCGCTCATTTTCAGCCACGGCTGCAATTCTTTGCGGCAATGCAGGACTATGTTGTCTTGTACTTCCGGCAAATGGATTAATATTTTCTCGAGCAGGGATTTAAGTCCGGATCTCAGCAGATAAGCCGGACGGGTATAGGTCAATGGCAGTAAGTTAGCGTAACCTTTGTCCTCGAATATGCAAATCTGCATGATGGGAATTATAGCATATAAGGACAGCCGCCCGTCAGCATGATATAATTTCCCCCTAAAAATTTCGGGAGGTTTTATGCGCGCGCTGGTTTCGGTTTCTGATAAGACGGGCGTTGTGGAGTTTTGTCAGGGGCTGGCCGAACTGGGCTGTGAAATCATCTCGACCGGCGGCACGGCCAAGGTCCTCAAGGAAAACGGCGTTAAAACACTGGATATTTCTGAAGTAACCGGCTTTCCCGAAATGCTGGACGGCCGCGTAAAAACACTGCACCCCAAAATTCACGGCGGATTGCTGGCTCTGCGTGACAATCCCGAACATGCGGCCGTGTGCCGGAAGCACGATATTACTTTTATCGATATAGTGGCGGTCAATCTTTACCCTTTTGAGCAAACTGTTGCCAAACCGGATACCGCGCTGGCCGAAGCTATCGAAAATATCGACATCGGCGGTCCGTCGATGCTGCGCTCTGCGGCCAAAAATTACCGCGCGGTTACGGTGCTTACCGACCCCAAAGATTACGCGCCGGTGCTGGCGGAATTGCGCAAAAATAAAACTGTGCCGCTGGAAGTCAAAGAATATCTGGCCGTGAAAGTTTTTGAGCGCACGGCGGCCTATGACAAAGCGATCAGCGATTATCTGAACAAAGCTCTGCTGCATAAAACGCCGACTATCACGCAGACGCTGCGTTACGGCGAAAATCCGCATCAAAACGCCGTGTATATCGGCAAACCTTACACGCAGCTGCACGGCAAGGAATTGTCTTTCAATAATATTATCGATATCGACGCCGCGCAAAATATCGTCGCGGATTTTGACGAGCCGGCCGTGGCGATCGTCAAGCACACCAATCCCTGCGGCGCGGCGATCGGCGCTACGCCAGAGGAGGCTTATGACAAAGCGCTGGCCTGCGATCCGGTGTCGGCTTACGGCGGCATAGTCGGTGTCAACCGCCCTGTCTCCGCGGAGTTGGCTGAGCGCGTGGCCAAACTTTTTGTCGAAGTGGTGGTCGCGCCGGATTTTACGCCTGACGCGCTGGCTAAACTGCGGGAAAAGAAAAATATTCGCCTGATCAAAACGGATTTGACTTACAACGGCCCCGATGTCAAAAGAACAAACAACGGCTATCTGGTGCAGGACCGCGACAGAATGCTGACGGCGGAAAAAGACTTGCGGCTTCAGACCAAAAAATCCCCGCAGGATTTGCGGAATTTATTATTTGCCTGGAAAATTTGCCGGCACGTGAAATCCAACGCGATCGTGCTGGCCAGAGACGGCGCGACGATTGGTGTGGGCGCCGGGCAAATGTCGCGCATTGACGCCCTAGACTGTGCGGTCAAAAAAGCCCGTGAGCACAATGCGGAAAAATTACCGGGCTGTCTGCTGGCTTCTGACGCGTATTTCCCGTTCCGTGATGTGGTGGACAGCGCGGCCAAAATCGGCGTGCGGGAAATTATCCAGCCGGGCGGCTCGGTGCGTGACGCGGAGTCTATTGCGGCCTGTGACGAGCACGGCCTCGCTATGGTCTTTACCGGCCGCCGGCATTTCAAACATTAAATGGCCGAAATTGCCGCGCGTATTCAGCAATTGAAGCAAGAAAAAAACGCGTTGATCCTGGCGCATGTGTACACTACGCCGGAAATACAGGATCTTGCGGATTTTGTGGGCGACAGTCTGGGTTTGAGCCGCAAATCCGCGGACGCGTCTGTCCGGCAGGACAAAATAATTTTTTGCGGCGTGTATTTCATGGCCGAGACCGCCGCGCTGCTCTCCCCGCAAAAAAAAGTTTTTATTCCGGAGCTGAATGCCGGCTGCCCTATGGCGGATATGGCTGACGCGGACGGAGTGGTGAAACTAAAAAATATGCACCCCGGCGCGGCGGTCGTGACTTATGTGAACAGCACCGCGGCGGTCAAAGCCGTGTCAGATATTTGCGTTACTTCAGCCAACGCGGTGGATATTGTCCGCAAGCTGCCGCAGCAGAAAATAATTTTTGTCCCGGACCGGAGTTTAGGCGCTTACGTCGCCGCGCAAATTCCTGATAAAGAAATAATTTTATGGCCGGGTTTTTGTCCGACGCATCACCGCATCCTTGCCGAGTTTTTGGCGCGGGTCAAAGCCGAACATCCGCAGGCGCTGATTTTGGCGCATCCGGAAAACAATAAAAACATTTTGGATCGGGCGGACTTCATCGGCTCTACCGGCCAGATGCAAAGATACGCGGCGGAGTCCGCGGCGAAAGAATTTATCATCGCCAGCGAGAATGGTCTGCTGCATCGTTTGCGGACGGATAATCCGGCCAAAAAATTTTATCCCGTGACACCGCTGGCCGTCTGTCCCAATATGAAAAAGAACACGCCAGAAAAATTGCTGAATGTGTTGGAAAACGAAACAAATTTGGTAACAGTTGAACAGCTTACTGCGGACAAAGCTCGGCAAGCGATCCAAAAAATGCTGGAATTGTCTTGATTTAGTTCTTTGCCGCAGGCGCAGTTTGTTTGCCAACTTGATTTTGTGTAGTATAATAATACCCTTAAAGTATTCTTATAATACTATTCGAGGAGCAAGCCATGAATATTAAACCATCTGCCGCGATACGCAAAAACTACAATGATATTGCCAAGCTTTGCCGGTCAACTAAAGAGCCTGTTTATTTGACCAAAAACGGTGAGGGCGATCTGGTGGTTATGGATTTGGAAACTTATTTTCGGCGGGAGAGCGCGCTCAAACTGCGTGAGGATTTGCTTTCCGCTGAGGAAGCCCGTCGCGGCGGCCAGCCGGGATATTCTGTAAAGGCAGTTTCTGCTTTGATGAACAAAGCGATTCAAGATGTGCTCAATGTCAAGAATAATTAACACGCCATGAAGCTCCGTTATTACAAAGTGATCGTTTCGGAACGCGCGGCGGATATGCTGGTTAAGCACGCCGCTTTTCTGGCACAGGTCAATGTAACGGCGGCGCGACGGCTTGTTGCCGAATTTGAGATCAAGGCGATGACGCTGGAAACTCTGCCCGAGCGTTATCCGCGGCTGCTGCATCCGCTGATAACCAAAAATAAATATCGCAAGCTGCTTTTTGAAAAACGGTATTTGTTAGTTTATCAAATCAAGAAAAACACAGTATATATAGACGCGGTGGTGGATTGCCGTCAGGATTACAGTTGGCTGTTGTAATTAATTCTTGGCCACAGTCCACAGATGCGCCACGTCGGTTTCCAGCAGGGCTTCCATGAAAGATTTTTGGTCCAGCAGGCCGCAGACATCATTGCCTTTTTCGTCCTGCAGTATGTACAGCTCGGAATCCAGCGACTTGACGCTGCCTTTGTAGCAGCTCTCGTCTTTTTTGGCCAGATGCTCGTACATATTCATGTGCCGCATGCTTTGCTGGAACTTCTCGCTCAAAATAACGGATGTGTTTGTTTTTTTCATAAAGCACCTCATATCTTGTATTTGTAAGTCTTTTCCTTACAGCAAGATATCGCAAGTTCTTTAGAGTTGTTGCAGAATTTTACAGCGAAATAAAATGCTGTATTTCGGCGGACGGATCGGCGGCTTTGTATATGGCTGAGCCGGCGACCAGCACGTTGACGCCGGCGTCAATAGCGGCCGGAGCTGTGGCGCGGTTGATGCCGCCGTCTATCTCGATGTCCACCGGCAGCCGGCGGTCAGTTATGTAGGCGCGGCATTTAGCTATTTCCGGCAGGCAGTCAGCGATAAATTTCTGCCCGGCAAACCCAGGCCAGACGGACATAAAAAGCGCCAGGTCAAGCTCCGGTAAATAAGGCTGAAGATCCGCGAATTTTTTGTCGGGGTTGACGGCTAAACCGGCTTTTTTACCCAGCGCCTTTATTTGCCGCAAAACTTTTACGGGGTCTTTAAGCGTTTCCAGATGCACGCAAATCAAGTCAGCGCCTGCTTCGGCAAAAGCCGCCAGATATTTTTCGGGATTTTCGATCATCAGATGCGCGTCAAAAAAAAGTTTGGCGTGCGTGCGGATTGCCGCCACGACGACAGGTCCGATGGTCAGATTGGGCACAAAATGTCCGTCCATGATGTCGAGATGCAGCCACTGCGCGCCGGCTTTTTC
Organism: Candidatus Termititenax aidoneus; assembly: GCA_003864455.1. Classification (GTDB taxonomy): domain Bacteria; phylum Margulisbacteria; class Termititenacia; order Termititenacales; family Termititenacaceae; genus Termititenax; species Termititenax aidoneus. The sequence goes on from BGZN01000040.1 coordinate 11,071, forward strand.
GGCCAGCGCAATGTCTTGCTGCAATTCCGCAAAATCTGCGGAGAGAATAGACGGCGCGATTATCACCATAAAACTATTATAAATGTTAAAATCTTTTTATGAAAGGCAAAGGTTTTGTGGACGGCGGCGCGCGGGGCAATCCCGGACCGGCCGGCGCCGGAGCGGTTTTGCTTGGCGCGAGGCCTTTGACGATCAGCAAATATCTCGGCAAGGCCACCAACAATGTCGCGGAGTACACGGCCTTGGTTCTGCTCCTGCGCAAAGCCGTGGAACAGGGCTACGGCGAGTTGGAAATTTTTGCCGACAGTGAATTGATGGTGCGCCAGATCAACGGCCAGTACAAAGTCAAAGATGAAAAACTGCGCGGTTTGTATTTTCAGGCGGCGGAGCTAATTGCCAAACTGCAAAAATTTTCTCTGACGCATGTGCCGCGTGCGCAGAATAAAGAAGCCGACAAATTAGTAAACGAGGCTATAGACCGTGGTTGCTAGAGTTTTACATTTGCTTAAACAAGATCAAATCGCGCTGTACGTGGCGCTGATTATGCGTTTGGCTCTGCCGCTGCCCGCCAAATTTCTCGCGAATTATCTCAGCGCCACACAGCTGGATTATTTGCTCCTCGCTTTGGCGTTCGTGCTGACGGTTTTTGTGCAGATTTTCGCGGCGGACTGTGCGCGGCAAATGATCGTACGTAAAAAAATTTTAGTTGGCCAAACTCTGGCGTACAGTTTGAAACGCTATGTCCCAACGCTTTTTTTTGGCAGCGCGCTGCCGCTGCTTTTGGTGATTACGCTGGGCGTGCTTCTATTTTCCCTGCTGGGCAGTCAATTTGACGCCAGGATCGCACTTTTGCTGCTGCCGTTGGTTTTTCTGACCGGCCTGTGCGAAACGCTTTTTCCGGTAGTGTACGTTTTGAGTAATATGCCGGTGTACCGGATTTATTATTTGCTCGGCAATTATTTGCTCAAAAATTTCCGTCATGCGCTGCAGGTTTTGTTTTTTATTTTGCTGACCGCGCTGCTCGTCAATTTGGCCGCCGCATTTTTGCAAAAACTGCCTTACGCCGAATTTTTGGCCGCTCTCTTGAGCGGTTTTCAGGCCGTGTTTGTGGTTTACGGCCTGGTTGTTATGTTTCTGGGCAATAATCAAGTGAGCGAGCTGGTCTGATGCTGGAGCAAAAAATCGTCCAAAAAGCTTTGGAGACCGCGCTGCAGGCCGGTCATCAATTTGCCGAAATATTTGCGGAATACAAAACGGCTTTTTCGGCCGGCCTGGACAATGGCCGGCTGGAGCGGATTCGTTCTGGCGTGGACTGCGGCTGCGGTTTTCGCATTATCAACGGCGCTAAAACTTACTATGGTTTTGTAAATTCTCTGCGCGCGGCGGATATTTTGGACTTGGCCGCGAGGATCAGCGCGCTGGCCGCGCAGTCCGGCCGGAAAACTTTAGCGGATTTCTCGCGGAAAAATTATCCGGCCGCGCCGGATAAAAAAACCGCCGCTGAAAAAATCGAGTTGATCCGCGCCGCGGAAAAAGCCGCGCGCCGGTTTTCCCAAAAAATCTGTCAGGTCACGGCACGCCTCGGCGAGAGTGAGCAGAAAATTTTTGTCGCCAACACCGCCGGAGTCTGGAGCGAGGACACACGGGCGCGCCGGAGATTTATAGTGCAATGCGTGGCCAGGCAAGGGGGCGATTTGCAGACCGGCTATGAAACGGCAGGCTTTAGCGGCGGCTGGGGAGATTTTACTTCCGATCGCGCGGCTGACCTGGCCGAGACCGCCGCCGCGCGGGCAGTCTTGCTGCTCTCCGCGCAAAAAGCTCCGGCTGGCGCTATGCCGGTAGTTTTGAGCGGCGAGGCCGGCGGCACGATGATACACGAGGCCTGCGGCCATGCGCTGGAAGCGGATTTTATTTACAAAAAAACCTCGATATTTACGGACACGCTTGGCACGCAATTGTTCCCGAAATGTGTCACAATAATTGACGACGGCGCGCTGGCCGGTCTGTACGGCGCGGCGGCTTGCGACGATGAAGGCACTCCCGCCAAACAAAATATTTTGATCAACGCCGGCAAAGTCAACGGATTTATGAATGACCGTCTGTATGCCGGTTTGCTAAAACACCCTCTGTCCGGCAACGGCCGCCGCGAATCGTATCGTTACGCGCCAATACCGCGCATGACCAACACTTATCTGGCCGCCGGCGTGGACGACCCGGCAAAAATTATCCGTTCGGTGGACAAAGGTCTTTTTGTCAAAAAACTCGGCGGCGGCCAGGTCGATGTTACCAACGGTAATTTTGTTTTTGAGGTAACCGAAGGTTATTTGCTGCAAGACGGCGAGATCGGCCGGCCGGTGCGCGGCGCGACGCTGGTCGGCAGCGGCAGCGCGGTTTTAAAAAGTATAGACATGGTCGGTAATGACCTGCGTTTTATTTCCGGTGTGTGCGGCAAAGGCCAGACCGCGCCGGTTTCCGACGGACAGCCGACTGTGCGTATTCCGTCCCTGATCGTGGGAGGACAGCAATAATGGAAAAATTGGCTTTAAAAAAATATCTGCATTATGCCTGCCGGCAGGGTGCGGACGAGGCGGAAATTTTTTATACCTGCGGCCGTGAGGAAAGCGTGGTCGTGCGCCAGGGAACTCTGGAAAAAGTCGAATCGGCTGGCGACCGTGGACTGGCGGTCAGAGTTATTTGCCAAAAACGCGCAGGATTTGCCTACACTTCAGCTTTGACTGACGCGGATATTTTGCGGACTGTGGATATGGCGCTGACGAACGCCGATTATGCGGAACGCGACAAATTTCTAGGATTGCCGCCGCGGAAAATCAGTAAGCCCCAAAATTTACGCAACTGCTCGCCCGCCGCGCTAAAATTGACTTTGCCCGATCTGGCGGACTGGGCTAAACGCGCCGAGAACGCGGCTTATGCTTTGGACAGCCGTATTTATGCCACGGAATCCGCGGCGGCTTTTGCCGCATCGAGCGAGACGCATCTGGCCAGCACTCGCGGCGTTGACGCGCACGGCAAGAAAACTTTGTGCGGCGTGGCGCTGGAGATCGCCGCGAAATCCGGCGCCAAAATGGAAGCGGCTTATGATTTTCAATACGCGGTGTCGGCCGCCAAGATCGCGCCGGAGAAAATCGGCCGCCGCGCCGCCGAGCGTGCGGTGCGTATGCTCGCTGCTGTGCCGGCTCAGACCGGCAGGTATGATTTGCTTTTGACGCCGTCCGTAGCCCGGGATTTTTTGTCGGTCTTGGCCGAACTTTTTAGCGCGGAAAATATTCTGCGCCAGAGATCGCTTTTCCGCGGTAAACTTGGCCGGCAGGTGGCTTCGGCCAAAGTTACGCTCATCGATGATCCATTTTTGCCGGCCTTGAGCGGTTCATTTCTTTACGATGGCGAAGGCGTGCCCGGCCGCAAAAGAGTTCTCATCAAAAACGGCCGGCTGCGTGATCTTTTTTATGATGTTTATTCCGCGCGCAAATGCGGTGTGCCGCACGCAGGCAATGCCGCGCGCGCCTCGATTTTCAGCGAACCAAGTATCGGCGCGAGCAATCTTTATTTTCAGCGCGGCAAACTGGCCAGGCCGGAGATTATCAAAAATATCAGCCGCGGCGTCCTGATCGAAAACATCATGGGACTGCACACGGCCGATCCGGTGTCCGGCGAATTTTCTTTCGGCGCGGCCGGACAGCTCATCAGGGACGGCAGACTGGCCGAGCCGGTCAAAGACATGGCCATTGCCGGCAATCTCGTGGATTTATTAAAATCCATCAAAGCCTGCGGCAGCGATTTGGAGTTTTCCGGTCATTATGGATCACCTTCTATACTGATTGAAAATATAATGGTCGCCGGAAAATAATTCACTTCTTAAAAAATTCTGCCAGCGAAATGCCCAGCGCCCGCGTGATAGAGTGCAGCACCGAAACTGTAAAACTGTATTTGGCTGTTTCTACTTCTTGCAAATATTTGTAAGAAATACCGGCTAGATCGGCCAGTTCTTCCAGCGTTAGATTTTTTTGTTCCCGCAGCTGCCGTAGCTTAGTGCCGATTTTACGCAGAAAAGCCATATTGGGTTTGTAGCGGACATTGGCTTTGGCCATAAGACAAATTCCTTTTGTTAAAAACTAGTTGTTGACATACATAACGCATATGTTATAATTCTTATATAACGTATACGTTATAAAATGTTTTGGCGGAAAATGAAAAATGGGGGTATTTTTATGCTAAGAATATTACATACAGAGATTAAAAGCGGCGAGCGTTTAGTAGCAACGGACATTACGGATCTGACTTTTTTCCCAAAAGGCACAATTTTAACTTTCAGCTCCACAGCGTGGAGCGCGACCAGCGCGGGATTTAAAGATATCTGGAAAATCTGCAATGCCGCCAATCATCAGGCCGACCCAAATAATGTGCCGGATTTGACGGATAGGTTTTTACGCGGCGGAACAAGTTCTGATTTTACCACGGGTGGTGGCGCGGACAATCGGAGTGTAACCTTGACCGCCAACAATCTTCCCTCGCATAGCCACGGGGCGACAGGGCTAACTTTGCCTGGTTTCTCTTTATCCGGTCTGTCCATAAGCGGCCTCACGCTCAGTAATGCCGGCGCGCACACTCACACTACTTCCGGCACTGCGGCGGAAGGCGGCTCACATTCACATACGATCAGCGGCGGAAACATTACAGGCGGCACTATTACCGCTGGCAGCGGCGGTATTACTGGCTCGACAGGCAGCGCCGGCTCCAGTCAAGCGTTCATCATCGACACCGTGCCAGCGTACTACACGGTAATCTATATTATAAAAGTGGCATGACGCCGTGTCGTTTGGACGGATTATTCCGGCCGGACTCTTTTTCTTTTTTCCTCCGCCGTTTTTTTTCGCCACTCGACTATGGCCTGGTGATTGCCGTTGAGCAAAACTTCCGGGACTTTTAATCCGCGAAAATCTGCCGGACGGGTATAATGCGG
>BGZN01000041.1 GCA_003864455.1 Candidatus Termititenax aidoneus
CTTTGTGTCCGCTGAAATTCCTCTTTACGCCGAATGATTCCATTGCTTAGTTTGAAAAACTCTTTGATACGAAATTCTTGATGAAATTCATCAAAAAATTTGTCCAGATCGTCATATTCGTTCTCTTCCGTGTAAGCCCAGCGGTTTAAAATATATTCAAAATTGCTTTCTTCATAAAACTCTTTAAAACAATTAACCTGTTCTTGCGCTTCTTGGTCGTTATATGGTTTATGTATTAACATAGCTGCCCTTTAATTTATACTAAAATTAATTCTTTAGAAGTAATTTTATAACATATTCATAAGTTTATAACAATTCCGGCCGGTTACGGCGGCCAAACTACGGCTCTGGCAATACATATTCTCGCAAGTCCGTGTCATATTGCCTCGCTGCCGCTGGCGGTTAATATTCAGTGCCACGCCGCGAGGCACTGTGAAATTATCTTCTAGCCTTGAGGTCTTCGGCGGCATAGTGTGCCACAATTTTAGCAATTTCTTTTCTTATGTTTATCCGGCAATACGGCAAACATTGAATATTGTTTGACAAAACATTGTATTGCCAACGGCTTAAGACATCTTCCCTGCGCTGCTCCTCAGCAAGTTCAGACACTTTGGCGGTGTTTCCATCTAAACACCTGTGTCTTTGGCCTCTGGGCAAATGTTTTTCGCTCGCGACAAAATACAAGTAGTTAAAATAATTTTCCTCCTGTTTTACTACGTCTTGCGTGCGGTGCATATTCACACCGCGGTTTTTTAAGTACTGCAAAAACTCCGCATCATCTTGATGTCCTATCCAGTACTCGTAATCGGCAAGTTCCTCTTTGCTAGTCCGCAGCGGCATCCGGTCTCTGGCAAAATAATTGTCGCCAAAACGCTCCCAAATCCGCACCCGCTGAACAGCCAGCGCTGTGCGGGACAAATCTGCGCCCTGCGCTTCTAAGTCCGCCCGAATATCGGCAAATTTCTTTTTTCTCTTATACCAACTGTACTCCGGCGTACCGCCGCCTGGAATAACCTGGCCGTTGGCATTGTAAGCTGTGATAAAATTTTCTTTTTGTTTTCTCAGTTGAGCAGCAGCCCACTCTTTATTACCAGAATTATTGGCGTAGATTTTTCGGCTAAGTATTAACATGATATATGTTCGTAAGTTCGGAAAATTTGTTGCAAATTTATTTGTGCTATACTTTTCAACCATGAAAGTCATCGGCATCACCGGCACTAATGGCAAAACCACCACCACACATATAGTCCATGAAGTACTGCGGAAAGCCGGATGCAAGGCTGCCCTGATCGGCACAATCACTAACCGCCTGACCACGCCGTCGCCCTGGGAGCTGGCGGAGATTTTCGAGCAAGAAAGAAAAAAAGGCACGGAATATTTGGTTATGGAAGTTTCCTCGCACGGCATTCACCAAGACCGGGTCAAGGGCATTTTTTTTCACGTCAAAGCGCTGACCAATGTTACGCGCGATCATCTTGATTATCACAAAACTTTTCGCGCTTACCAAAAAGTCAAATACGGCTGGCTAAACCGCAGCTGCGGCATAAAAATAACCCCGCGAATTTGGCGCAGAGAAAAACTTGATTTCCAGCACCCGTTCATCGGCAAATTTAATGAACACAATGTGCAAACCGCGCTGGCCGTGCTGAAAAGCTTGAACATTTTACCCGAAAAAAAATTAAAAAAACTTTTCGCCAGCCTATCCCCGGTGCCCGGCCGCTTCGAGGTCATTCACAAAAATCCTTATGTCGTCGTTGATTATGCCCACACGCCCGATGGCCTGGAAAACCTTTTGAACGCCGTGACTGATTTGCGCCAAAAACAAAAATCCAGCGGCCGGATTATCACCGTTTTTGGCTGCGGCGGCGACCGCGACAAAGGGAAAAGGCCTAAAATGGGACGGCTGGCTTTGCGCAAAAGCGACATTTGTCTGGTAACTTCGGACAATCCGCGCACGGAAAATCCTGATTTGATCATTCAAGACATTTTAGCCGGTATGCGCCGGGGATTTTTTAACCGGCGCAAAAAAATTATCGTGCAGGCCGACCGGCGGCAGGCAATAAGACAGGCAATCGCTTTAGAAACTGCCGAAGATTATGTTATTCTTGCTGGCAAAGGACATGAGACCTATCAGGTGCTCGGCACGAAAAAGCAGCATTTTGACGACCGCGAAGAAGTTAAAAAGGCGCTAAAAAATGCCGGCCAAAATAGTTAGATTCCCGACCAAAGTCGTGCAGATCGGCACGGTCAAAATCGGCGGACAGAATCCGATTGCCGTGCAATCGATGACCAACACAGTCACAACCGATGTCCGGGCAACGCTCAAACAAATCAAGGCTTGCGCGGACGCAGGTTGCAATATTATCCGCGTAACCGTGCAAGATCAGAAAGCATTGGAAGCTTTTGCCAAAATAAAAAAACTCTCGCCCCTGCCTGTTGTGGCGGATATTCATTTTGATTACCGTATGGCCATCGGCGCTATCGAAGCCGGCGCGGACAAAATCCGGATCAATCCGGGCAATTTGCAGGGCGCGGCCAAATTAAAAGAAATTATCGCCGCGGCTAAAAAACGGCGGATTCCTATCCGCATCGGCGTCAACTCCGGCTCGGCCAAAAAAGATCTGGTGCGGTTGGCCGTGGAATATTGCGAGTTTTTTGAAGCGCAAAAATTCCGGAATATTGTGCTTTCGCTCAAGTCCTCCTCGGTCATTAATTCGCTTGACGCTTACATACGCATGGCGCAAAAACGCAATTATCCTTTGCATGTCGGCATCACCGAAGCCGGCACAGAATATTACGGCGCTCTAAAATCCGCAGTAGGTTTGGGCGCACTGCTGACCCGCGGACTGGGCGATACAGTGCGTGTTTCTCTGACCGCCGATCCGGTCAAGGAAGTATTCGCCGCCCGTTATATACTCAAATCTCTGGGGCTGCTCGCCTGTCCCGAAGTCATTTCCTGCCCGACCTGCGGCCGCACGCAAATAGATATTATCGGGCTGGCCAATCAAGTCGAACAAAGACTGCAAAAGCTGCGCAAAAACATCACCGTCGCTGTGATGGGCTGCGTCGTCAACGGCCCGGGCGAGGCGGCGCACGCGGATTACGGCATCGCCGGCGGCAAAGGACAGGGTATTATCTTTGCCCGGGGTAAAAGATTGAAAACTGTGCCGGAACAAAAATTGGTTGAGGAACTTTTTAAACTGATTGAACACTCTTAACGCCTTCCTAAAAATTTTTGGCTAAAAATACAACAGGAAAAATCACTGCATTTTTTCTGCTTTCAACTCGATTTATTTATATAGGAAGTTAGTATGCTGTTAGTTGCGAAAGGAACTGGTTATGTATACAAAAGATATTGCTGTTACTGAAAAACTAGACACTCTTACAGAGAAATTATGTGTCGAGGCGTTTGGCAATGATTATGCCAATCAAGTGATTCCCTTGCAACAACTTGAACAAATCCATGTCGCGATAAAAAATTTATTAGAGTACCTATTTATTGCCAGCACGTTGATCGACCTATATACACTAAAAACGCCGGTTGTTAAAATACAAGACAATAATACCAATCTGCGTTACGCTGTCAAAATACCTAATCTACCTGATATAAAAGCGGTATACATTACTTTTGTCCTATCCGGTCAAGAATTCAGGCCCGAGGATTTAAAAGGTCTTTCTAGTGGTTCGGTAATAGCGCGTCTTGATGTGCAAGAAAGCTTGCAACTGCTATTTAATCAACCCGAAATAGAGGGAACAGGCAAATTGCACGCCCGAGAAATAATCTCAATTTGGGAAAACATTCAAAAGGCAAAACAGCTAAATGATTTGCAACAATTATACGCGGAGGATTTACTTGTGCAGGAAAATTCAGACTCTAGCGGCTACACTTACGGAAATGCTGCTATTAATGTGCGCATCAACATGGACGACAAACAAGTGGAAATTCCTTATGAAATTGATTTTTTCTGGGAAACAACTCTTCAGGGAGAATTTAAAGTATCAGACTTAAATCTGATTAAAAAACAAAATAAAGACACCCGTCAAAATATGGAACAGAGGATTACTTTCGGCGGAAAAAGAGGCAAGACTACAGAAGAATTATTCAGAACAGCAGCTTGCCGAGATATTCCTCAAATGTTTTGGAATAGGGTGTTGGATAAGCTGGATTATTTAAATAAAATCAGCGGAGATAAAGCGGCCTTTTACCAATGGCAAAACCAAAAGCAATATGGCAATAAAATAGAATACTTTGAAAATCCTAGCAGCCTAGGCGGAGAATTCAGAGATAATCCGCATTATAAGGGCATATATAGCGTCAGAGTAAACGATGCCTACAGGATCGTCTTTAAGTGGTCTGAAACTACGGGAGAAATTACTGACGTGGAATTTATACCGCATTACTAGCCTGACTCCTTAATTTTTTTGCAACAATTTCCAACCGCTTACGATAAAGTAAGAAAATGGAATGGGTCTTAAAAGATTTATATGCTTAAAGCGGTTCAATATACAATATCAAAAACAAAAGCGGCTCAAGGCAAGAGGGTGCTTGTCTTACCGGAAAAACCTTTAGTTAGTTTTCCGTTTTTGAAAAACGTCAACGCGGACGCAGTCTTAATTGGAGCAGACGAGATAATAGAATCTATTTTATTTAATCCGCCGCAGAAAATAGACCAGACAATATTGACTTATTCGAGCAATTTTCATATCTCTGGGGATTTACTGGCGCGCGAGATAGCTTTCAGCAATAAGCGTCAATGTTTCACAATTCATTTATCCCAACCGGTCGAATTTCAGACTGAACTTCTCGGCACATTTAAAATCCGCGCGTTGGAAGTGAATACCGCCAGTGAAGTTATCGGCATAATCAAGCTGTCAAACTAAAATTTTCATAAGGCTGTATAATCTTAACAATGGTAGGTCAAGATGACTTTTTTATACGCCGCACTTTTACGCTGGCAGAACGCGGCCGCGGCTCTGTCTCGCCCAATCCGCTAGTCGGTGCGGTGATCGTCAGGAATGGTAAAATACTCGCCGAAGGCTGGCACAAAAAATACGGCGGACATCACGCCGAACGCGACGCTATTTTGAAACTAGCCGGCCAAAAACCCATAAAAAATTGCGCGCGCGGCGCGGTTATTTATGTAAATCTTGAGCCCTGCGCGCATCACGGCCAGACGCCGCCCTGCACGGACATCATCATTGAAGCCGGGATAAAAAAAGTTGTCTTTGCCGTACGCGATCCCAATCCTCAAGTCCGCAAACTTGGCTCTGTGCGTATTTTAAAAAAAGCCGGTCTGGAAGTAGTCTATCCTGTTCTGGAGCAAGAAGCGCGCGAGTTAAACAAAGTTTTTTTCAAAAACCAGACGCAGAGCCTGCCGTATATCACGCTAAAATCCGCCGTTACATTGGACGGCAAAATTGCGGACGCGCGCGGCCGGAGCAAATGGCTCACCGGACCGGAAGCGCGCGCGGAAGTGCAAAAACTGCGGCTGACACATGACGCCGTGCTGGTCGGCAAAAACACCGTCTTGCAAGACAATCCGCGCTTGAGTATCCGCCTGACAGGAATCCAGAAAGAAAATTACAAAATCATACTTGGCGCGCGCGGACAATTCCCTAAAAACACAAAATTATTAAAAGACCCTCTTGCCATTTTTACTGTGGAAAGAGATTTAAAAAAACTACTGGCCGGGCTTTATCGAGAACACAAAATTTGTTCTGTCCTGGTCGAAGGCGGCGCGGCAGTCAACACGTCTTTTTTGCGAAGCGGTATGGTCGATGAATGGCAATTATTCATTGCGCCGAAAATTTTAGGCGGTGACGCCCTGCCGGTATTTGGCGATCTCGGCATTAAGAAACTAGCGGATTTTAAACACGCGCCAATCCAGAGCGTCCAGAAAATCGGCGCTGATGTTTTGTTGAATATTCGCTTTAATAAATAATTCTGAATGATCTTTTTACTTATTCCAGAGCAATATTAGGCCAAAGACTATGGGAGCAACTGTGTAGGCGGCAATATGCAGCCACCTGCCCCGCAGTTCACCCCAGCGTTTCTGAAAAGCCGCATACTTGAATAATTTTTCCGGCCTTTTGACGCGCCAGATGGCAACCGCCGCTCCGTATATTAGGAAAGCCCAGCCGAGTATTTGTTCTAAACTCATTTCAATATCCGCCAGCGCCATGGCGGTAAAGCGATCCAGCGCGCCACGCCGACCAAATGATCTTCCGGCACAAAACCCCAATAACGGCTGTCCGAACTGTGCGGCCGATTGTCGCCCAGCACAAAATAATGTCCCTCCGGCACTTTAAGCGGTCCATAATAACTATTGTCATTATTCCAGGTAAATTTATCCTGATCCGGCAAATATTCGCCGTTGATCAGTACACGGCCGTTGCGCAGCTCCACCACATCGCCCGGCAAACCGATACAGCGTTTCACGTAATCCATGCCGGCGCGCCCGGGCTGAATAAAATAAGCATGCAGAGTTTTACCGTCGATTTCGTAAGTGTAGTCGCGCGCCGGCTGCGGTGAAAGCGGCACTTTGAAAATCACAATATCCAGCCGCTTGGGTTTCACACCGAAATTCAGCAAAAATCTCGTTTTGACCAGCGGAGAGCCGGATTGAAACCACGGATTGGGCAGGACAAAAAGCAATTTATCGGCATACCAGGCCTCGCGCAGAGGATTGGACAAACCGAAATACAGGCGGTTGACGATCAGCACGTCGCCGACATTTAAAGTTGGTATCATCGACCCGGACGGAATAATAAAGATCGTCAGGACTGTTGCTTTCAAAAGCAACGCAAAAACAATCACGCCCAGTATCGACCAAATCGACTCTTTTTTCTTGGGTTTTAGCTCGCCGGTTTTTTTCGAAAAAAACATTACGCGGACGGCGCGGCTGAAGTATCGGCGGCAGGTTCTGTTTTCGGGGCTTCCGCTTCGGCTTTTTTAGCGGCTTTTTCGGCCAGCTTAGCCTGCTCGCGCGCTTTGTCCTGCTCTTTGCGCAAAGCCGATTTTCTCGCGGCCGCCTCGATATTTTTCTGTAAATCTTCTTTGACGCGGGTGATTTTCGAGCCGATCAAATCGCGCAGATAGAACAATCTAGCGCGTCTGGCTTTGCCGTATTTGACCAGCTCGATCTTGGCGACCGTTTTAGTATGTATCGGGAATGCCTTTTCTACGCCAATGCCGTCGACCACTTTGCGCACAGACACCATTTCATTGACGCCGCTGCCGTGCCTGCTGATGACCACGCCTTCAAATATCTGTATTCTTTCTTTTTTCTTGTCGCCGACGCCTTCAATAATGCGCTGATGCACCTTGACAGTATCGCCAGCGCGGAAATTGCCAACGTCCGCCTTTTTTTGCCTGTTCTCAATTTCCTGTATCACAGCGTTTTTCATAATTGCTCCATTTCTTAAAACAAGGGGAAATAGTCTATTATATTATTATATGAGTGTCAACGCGCGAAATCTTCTATTTTTGCGCAGAAGCCGGCTATAAATCAGCCGCTTTGTACTCTTTCAACAAGTAACTTTTCGGCACGAGCGTCGAAATATTATCCCAGGGTAATTCCCTGTCAATATCCATTGCTTGCCAGAAATTTTCCAGTTTGCAGCCACATTGCGCCAGAGCCTGCAGCCATAGATCGTAATTAAAATGCTCCTGCCAGGCGTCATAACGGCAGCCCAGACGATAGGCCGCCAGAATAACCGCGCCGATTTCGCGTCCGGAGCGGCTCAAAACCGCCTCTATCGCCGAGGATTCCGCCTGATGATAACGAAATTGCACCCGGCGCGAATGGAGGTTTTGCTTAATTAAATTTTGCTTGCGCTTTATTTCCGCCGGAACATTGACCGCCGCCCATTGAAAAGGCGTCTGCGCCTTGGGCACAAAATTGGACGCGCTGATAGTCAGAGTGAAATTTTTAGTCTGCCGGTTGGCGTCCAGGACTTTTTCCGCCAGCGCCGGTATAGCCAGCACATCGGCGTCGGTTTCACCAGGCAGACCCAGAATAAAATACAATTTCAAAGAACGCACGCCGCTGTCGACAGCGATACGCGCGGCCTGCAAAATATTTGCTTCGGTCATTTCTTTGTGAATGATGTCGCGTAGGCGTTGCGTGCCGGCTTCCGGCGCAATAGTCACAGTGCTGCGGCGGACTTTTTGCGTTTCGGCCAGCAGTTTCGCGGAAATACTCTCGGTACGCAAAGACGGCAGAGAAACATTTACCTTTCTCTCGACGCATTTTTGATTGAGCGCGCAGACCAGCTCCTCGATCTGCGGATAGTCCGTCGCGGTCAGGGACAGCAAAGAAATTTCCGAATAGCCGCTTTCCAGCAAGCCGCTCTCCGCATCGCGCAACACAGCCTCCAGCGGACGCGGACGCAGAGGCCGCCAGGTAAAACCAGCCTGACAAAAACGGCAGCCGTGCAGACAGCCGCGCATGATTTCCAGAACCAGACGATTGTGCACTGTGTCTATATAGGGAATTATAGTTTTGACCGGATTGTTCAATTGGCGCAAATCTTTAATATAATTTTTCGTCGTCTTATTCCGCAGCGTCGGAATATAAATGCCGTCGCGCGGCAAAGCGGCCAAATATTCCAGTTTGGCCGACCGCGGCAGTTTTTTAAATTCCGGTTTGGCCAGCGCGCGTAAAAAATCCTCGAACAGTTCCTCGCCTTCGCCAATCAGCGCAATATCTAGAAAATCCGCCAGCGGCTCGGGATTGAAAGCGCAGGGTCCGCCGGCAAAAATCAGCGGACTGTTTTCGCCGCGCTCTCTGGCCAGCAAAGGGATTTGCGCGCGGTCTAAAAATAAAAGTACATTGGTGTAAGTCAGCTCATGCTGGAGCGTAAAACCAACCGCGGTAAAATCTTTGACCGGCCGCCGCGATTCCAGCGCAAACAACGGCCAACCTTTTTTTTGCAAAGCCGCCAGCATATCGTCTTCCGGCAAAAAAGCGCGCTCCACCGCAGCTTCCGGCAAAGCATTGCCGCGAAAATACAGAATATTCAAACCCAGATTGGACATGCCGACTTCGTATTTGTCGGGATAACAGAGGCAGCAAGAAACCGCGCAGTCTTTTTTTTGTATGGAATTTTCTTCCTGACCGATATACTGCGCTGGATTCCGCACCGCGCGTAATATTTTCTTTAATTCTTGTGTGTCCAGCGTCATCAGGCCGCCAAAACTTCGCGGACAAAGCGGTGATTGAAAACATGCCCGGATTTATAAACAAAAAATTCTGCCTGCGGCAGCGCGCCGGCCGCCGCGATATCGCCGATGAAATCCAAAATTTTATGCCGCGCCAGTTCGTCGGGGAAACGCAAAGCCGTGGAAAAACCCCGGTCGGAAATCACCACGGCGTTTTTAAGTGACGCGCCTTGCGCTCTGTCCTGCGCCAGCAGCCATTCGATCTCTTCCTGAAAACCATAAGTCCGCGCCGGCGCGATGTATTGCGCGTAATCGTCCCGCGCCGCGTCAAAACTGCCCAAATCTGTCTGTGCCTGCGGATTGGCATAATCCAGCAAAAAATTTACCTTAAAATTTTCGGCCGGCAGCGCTAGAATAAATTTTCCGTCGGCGACTAATTTTTTCGGCTCGGTAATTTTTAAAAGGCGCTTCGGCTTGTCCTGTTCCTGAAGACCGGCGGCCAGGATTTGTTCAACTATAAATCCAGCCGAGCCGTCTTTGATCGGCGCTTCGTCGCCGTCGATCTCGATCAGCGCATTGTCCACGCCTAATCCCGCCAGAGCGGAAACTAAATGCTCCACTGTCTGCACCGAACTGCCGTCGGGGAAAAATACCGAAGTGCCGCGTTCCTCGCCGCGCACATTGGTATAAATATATTTGCTGGTCAGCGCCGAGCTGCGAAAAACCCAGCCGCTGTCCGCCGGAAGCGGCGAAATAATGACTTCCGCAAATTTAGCCGTGTGAATGCCGTAGCCGTTAAAAACAATCTGTTTAGCCAGCGTTTTTTGTTTCATGCCGCAATTATAACAGCAAGGTGATTTTTACAAAATTCCGTTAATCGTCATCGAAAGCACGCCGCAAAAAGGATGCACATCATCATTTCTGCCGTCATCGTCTATATCAGCAGTGGAATTGCGCACCAGATTGACCGCCATGAGGCTGAAATACATCGTATTCGTCGTATAAATACGCAAGCCAAAATTAGCATTGTATTTATTATCTTCATAAGCCAGCGCGTCCGCCACCCAGGAAACTTCTTCGCTGGTAAACAACTCGCCGCCGGCCAGCATTGAAGCCTGTATCTCTCCTTTTTTCTCAATATAGCGGCCGGCCGCGCCCATACTGAACGAGTGTCCGCCCACAAATTTCTTGGTTACGACCATAAACACGCTGGGATATTCCCGAAATTCATACGTCCCTTTGGACGAGAGATTTTCCCAGCCAAAAGCCACCAGCATCGGATCGTCATCGTCCCGCATCGCGCCGTACCATTTGGCATTGCTAAAAAGCCCCTCGCGCTCACTGCGGCCGCCGAAAGTCAGCTCCAGCCACTCTGACCAGCCCAAGCCGACATTATATCTCCAATGCGCCGGATCATCGATGTCCGCTGTTTTTCCGGCGGAGAAAGCGGAAAGCCCCATATTCCATTCCTGATAACGCAAGGCCTCGGCGTTGGGCACCATGATATAACCTGTAGAGCCGGTCAAGGTGCGCCCGCCAGCCCAGATCAACACAGGGAAAAACACCGCGCAGAACAAAAGTTTTTTCATAAAATCCCCCAGAGTTTACTTTAAGCTATTATATAATATTTCCAATTTTTTGGTAATAGCCGAATTTAAGAAAGACTTTTTGGCGTTCCGCTCCGCGCCGTCCGCCAAACGCCGCAATTCCGCCGGAGCTTGAAGCAAATCGACAACTTTTTGACTAAAAACCGCCAAATCGTCAGGCGTTAAATAGCCGTCCACGCCGTTCTCAATCATCTGGGACACGCCGCGCGCGTCTATCGCCACAGCCGGTTTGCCGCAAGCCTTGGCTTCGGAAATCACCAGCCCCTGCGTTTCGGTCTTGCTGGCGCAGACAAAAAGATCACCGGCTTTGAGATAATCATACACGCGCGCGCGTTCCACGCGGCCGGTAAAGATAACCCTGTCAGCGATTTTCAAATCAGCCGCCAGTTTTTTGAGCGCGGCTTCCAGGGGGCCGAAAGCCACAATCATCAAACGCGCGGCCGGAACACTCGCGGAAACTTTTTGGAACATTTTTAGCAGAAACTCGATATTTTTTTCTTTGGACAGGCGGCCGCAGTACATCAACAGCAAAATATCCTGCGTCAGACCATATTTTTCCCGAATACCCTGCGGATCAGCTTTTTGCACGGCCGCGTCGTCCACGCCGGTCGGCAGCGCTTCAATGCGTTGAGCTACGCCATACTCTTGCCGCAAAATATTCTGGACTATCGCGGTCGGTGTAATGATGAGATCGCAGCGGCGGCAAAAATTTTTAATAATGCCGATCAAGACCGGACGGCTGATGAAACGCGGCAGCGGCACAAAATGCAGATAATCCGTGAACAGCGTGTGAAAATGGTAAACAAAAGGGATTTTCATTTTTTTGGCGATATGCCGCGCCAAAAATCCCAACTGATACGGCGAATGCGAGTGAATAATGTCCGGCTTATTTTCACGCAGCCATTTGCCGAAGCCGCGTTTGACCGGCAAAGCCAGCCGGAAACCCGGATACAGCCGTGTGCCCAGCGATGGGAAGCGCAGCACGCGATACACATCGTCGTCTTGAAAATCAGGATACCACGGCGCGATTACGGTAACTTCGTGGCCGAGCGCGGCCAGACCACGGGCGTAAGTGTCCACCGAAACTGTTACGCCGCTCAAATACGGCTTGAAAGATTCTGTATACAAATGAATTTTCATTGGTTTACTCCCAGCTAATTTGCTTGTCTTTTTCTTCCAGCTTTTTTAAACGCTCATATATTTCCGGCAATTTGTTGTACAGCGCGCGGCGGCGCATGGCCACGCCGTAATCATCGGCGGTCGGCGTGCCGTAAATTTTGGAATTGGGCGGAATGTCGGTCAAAACCGATGTCGAGGCGAAAATCACCGTGTTGCTGCCGATGCTGATATTGTCGCCCACGCCGGCATTGCCGGCCAGAACCACATTGTCGCCGAGCGTAGAACTGCCGGCCACATTTGAAGCGCCGACCAAAATACAATTTTTGCCGATTTTCACATTGTGCGCGATATGCACTTTGTTGTCGATTTTTGTGCCCTGTCCAATGACAGTCGCGGAAATAGTCGCGCGGTCGATGCAGGTGTTCGCGCCAATCTCCACATCGTCTTCAATAATCACCCGGCCTCTTTGCGGCACTTTGAGCTGCCGGCCGTCTTCGTCCTGTACATAACCAAAACCATCAGCGCCAATCACGGCGTTGGCGTGAACAATGCAGTTTTTGCCAATGACGCAGTCCGCATAGACCACCGCGCCGGCGTATAAAATCGTGTTATCGCCGATGACCGCCTGACGGCCGACAAAAGCCTGCGGATAAATTGTGACGTCTTGCCCGATAACCGCTGTCGGATCGACAAACGCTTTTTCTGAAACGCCGGTTTTTTCCGGTTCGGGATAAAAAATATTGAGCAGGTCAATCAAAACTTCTTTGCCTTTGGCCGTGATAATTTTGGGGCAGGAAAATTCCGGCAGGTCTTTGTTGAGAATCAGACAATTCGGTTTTTGCTCTTTCAAGGCCGTAAGAGTTTTGCGCGCCAGACCCAGACAGACCGATTCCGCCCTGGCACAGTCCGCCGCTTCTACTAAAAACTTCAAGGGAATATCCTGCCCGATTAACTGGCCGCCGATTTTTTCAGCGAGCGCCTGCGCGGTCAGCATTTATTTTTTCTTATTCAGGCGCGTGATAACCTGCTCGGTCAAATCCATACCGCCCGTGATGATCACCTGTTTGTCCACCACAACATCAATGCCGACTTCTTTGGAAACGGCGTCAACCGCGGCGACAATATCTTTGCGGATTTTGGCCATTTGTTCGTCGTTGATCATTTGGATTTCCGCTTCTTTGGGACCGAGTTCTTTTTTCATTTCTTCCTGCAATTTTTCAAGGTCTTTTTCCGTCTTGCCGTCAATTTTGGCCTCGGTTAATTTCTGCGCGTGTTTGTTGCGCAATTTTTCATAATCTTTCATTTTATTATTAAGATCATCTTGCACAGATTTCGTTTTGCTGTAACCCTCAAAAACCTGCTTCACGTCGATATAGCCGACTGTCGCCGCCAGCGAGATGCTCGCTAGAATTGCCAGACTTAAAATTATTTTTGCTAATTTCATATTTTCTGCTCCCCTAAAAAAATATATTCACCTGCTATTTTACCATAAAATCAAAAACGTTTCATTATTATACAAGCCAAAAGACGGCTTTGTTCCAGCGCCGCGCTGTCAAAATCAGAATGTATTGCCCATATTGAAACTCAAGAAACCGTCGGCAAATTCTTTGTGGTCAGGCCAGCCGTAGTCAAGACGGATCGGCCCCATCGGAGTAATGATGCGCACGCCAAAACCCTGCGCCGAACCCCAGCCCGCGCGGTTGGTGAAATCGCGGTCGGCGTCCAGCGGATCGTACACCGGCTGTGTGGCCTGGCCAATATCATAAAAGAGCGCGCCGACAAACATTTCCGTAAAAATATAGCGGTACTCCAGATTAAAAATTATCCGCTCGTTGCCTTTGGCAAAAATCGACTGATAGCCGCGCACGGTGCTGTCGCTGCCCACATAGTATTGCTCGGCTGGAAAAATATCGCCCAGCTGATAGTCGTACATCGTGCGAAAAGCCAGCACCTGTTTCTCGGCCAGCGGGTGAAAATGATTGTACTGCGCGGAGTAACGCGAGGCGTTGATGCTGCCGCCCAGCAATTTAGCGGAATGATCCATGGAAAAAACCGCGTGCTGGCCGGTGGTCGGGTTCATCCACTGGTCGCGCGAGTCATAGGCAATGCTGTAGCCCACCGCGCGGTCTTGATAATCCTGCGTGCGGTCATCAATATTGAAAACGTCTTCGTAGCGAAAACTGTAGGTCTCGCTGACGTATTTTGTCTTGCGGAAACCGACCGCGGTCGACCAGCCGTTGCGTAATTCGCGCTGCGCCGAAAGATAATTGTAGCCGTAAGTCGACCACAATCTGCCGGTGAAAGAAGTTTTGTTGTCCCACATCCACGGATTGTGATAACGGACTTGATAGGAAGTCAGTTTTTCACCGAACGACGCTTTCAAAAGCAGGGACTGGCCGGAGCCCATAATATTGTCCAGCAGCAAATCGGCAAAACCAAACCAGCCCTGCACCTGTCCGTAGCCGCCGCCAAAATTGATCGAGCTGGTTTTCTTTTCCTCGACTTTCCAGTCCAGATCGATCTTGCCAGTTTCTTCGTTGACGCGCACATCGGGCATCAGCAGGGAAAAATAATTCAAATTGTAAATGCTGCGAAAATCATCGCGCAGCAAAGCGGCATTAAAAATATCGCCGGACTTCAACTCTGTCTCGCGCGTGATGACTTTGGTCTGGGTCACGTCGTTGCCCAGAATACGGATCCGGCCGATCTCGCCTTCGGAAATCCGCAGCGTCAGTGTGTAAGCATTATTTTTGGCCGGACGCTCTATCGAGGCGATGCGCGCAAAGGTGTATTCCTTGTCGCTGTAAAGTTTTTCCACAGCCAGCATGTCTTTTTGCAGTTGGCGCGTCGCCAGTATTTCGCCTGGCTTTAATTCCATGACGGCCAAAATTTCCGCTTCGGTAAGCGCGCGGTTGCCGGTTACGCGGATATTTTTCAGCACCGGATTTTCCCGAAGAGAAAAAATCACCTGACTTTTCCGCTCCCGTGTCGCCCGCTCGACTTCCACTTTCTCAAAAAAGCCCAGATCAAAAATCCGCTGGCGGTTGACCTCCGCGCGCATGGCCGAATAAAAATCACCGGCTTGCAGCAAAATCGTTTCCCGGACAATGGCGTTCAAAGTCGGCGGCAGGGACGCGGCGGTCTGGCTTTTTAAAACAATCTCGCTAATCGGATAAACAATATTTATCTCGGCCGGCTCGTCAGCCGCATAATCGTGTCCGCGCAGAGAGATCGTTACCGGTAGCGCGCCTTCGTCGAGTTCCTGCGGCAAAACAAAATAGCCGGTCCAGCTATCTTTTTCGTATTCGCGCAGTTCGCCGTGCTGTCCGAGCAATTCAACCGTAACCGCAGAAACATTCAATTCCGCGCGGTTTTTTTGCACATTGAAAGTTACGGTCTGCCCCGGCGCATACATGCTGTCCAGATTAAAAGAATAATCCGCGGCATCCTCGTTTTCGGCAGGGGTTAAAGCCAACTCGCGTATAGCAGGCGCTGCCGGCGCAGAAAAACGCGGCGCGGCGTCCAACTCCAGAGCGCAGGCCGCAGCCAGCAGGAAAAATGCGGCAAGCAGTTTTGGCATACGGGCGAAATAATAACGTGTTTGGGTCAAAAGGTATACCCCAGGCCAAAATGCAAAATCCAGTACAGTTCACCGCGGCCGAGATCGAAACGCAGCGGACCAATCGGCGTGGACAGCCGCACGCCGAAGCCGTAGCCGGATTTAAATTCTTTGACCGAGATTTGCGGATCGTCAAAAGCGTGCCCCCAATCGTAAAACAAAACACCCTGCCAGGATTCGTTGAAAATATAGCGGTACTCGGCGTTGATTAAAATCATTTTTGGCCCGACGGCAAAAGGTTCGATATCCGCGTAGCCGCGCACTGTAGAGCCGCCGCCCAGC
>BGZN01000042.1 GCA_003864455.1 Candidatus Termititenax aidoneus
CCCCCCCCCCCCCCCCCCTTATAATTTTCCACATAGGTTTATGTTTCTTGTGCCCTGTGCGCAATTTCTTTTCGGGGGAAAATAATTACTGGAGGTGCGGTAAACAATAATAATGATACTTTCTGTTTCCTATTTGTTATCTGGTTTCCAAAAATAATATTAAATTAAAGGAGAAATACTAATGAAAATAAACTGGCAAAAGACTCTTGTATTTTTAACTATACTGGCGCTCGGTCTCACTCTCGCCGGCTGCGGCAAAACCGCTAGCGGCGGCGGCAGCAGCAGCGGTGGAGGAGGCGGAGGCGGTAGAAGCACGGCCACTGTTGAAACCCCTGCTGATTTAATCAATGCGATCGTCAACGGCATAAATGACATTATTATTTCCGGGAACGTGGCGGTCACTATCGACGTGCCTGTGACCATCAACGCCAACAACACGCTGACCGTAAAAGAAGGCGTAACGCTGAATATCGACAACGGTGTTGAGTTTGTCGTTAATGGCCGTTTAATTGTGGAGGGCGTGCTGGTCGACCAAAGCGAAGCTACGGTCTGGTCACGCGGCTCTACCGGCACGGTTGTTTTCACGGGAACCAGTTATGGCTACGGATTTGATAATGGCGGCTTTTGGGATACGGACACCTTGCTGGTCGGACCTGATGGTTCAGGCGCGGCGTCCGTGGAGTTTGGCACCGGCGCTGTGCTGGAAACCACTGAGCACAGTTATAATCTGACCGCTGGTGAGATTACGCTAGTAGGACCGCAAAATTTTACGAGCGGCGGCGTTGAGGAAATTTCCATAGCGGCAGGCACGACTGTCAATGTGGGAAATGCCATAACATTTGAAGCCGGCGGTGTTGGTAATATTGAAGGCACATTGGTGCTAAATGCTAGCAAAACACTGACCGTAAAAGAAAACGCTGTTCTGCACGTAAACGGCAAACTTGATGTTTACGGCACATACATCGGGTTAGCCGATAACTGGAATAGCCAAGCGGACAGCGGCACGATAGTGTATCACAGTGGCGCAAAAGGAATTGTTCACGACATCCCGAAAGGTTATAATAATAGGATACTGCTAGGGTCGGCTGGTGACAGTCCTGTTCAACTAGTGCTGGGAGCAGGCGCTGTATTTGAAACAACTAAATCATCTTACACAGTAACGGCGGGGAATGTTACGCTTAAAGTACCGCAAAACGTCGGAGACTCTAGTAATATCAAAACTGCAACGGTAAAAAGCGGCGCAATTTTGACACTCGACGCTAACGTAACCGTAAAATCTGGCGGAACATTCACAGTAGAGGCTAGCGGCACAACTAACGGTACAGGCCAAGTCATTAGTGATGGCGGAATAATAAATAATTAAATGACTAATGGTTTTAAATCATTAGGTTTCTGCCAGGAAACGGTTTTGTGAAAAAGAGGGCGGCCAATCGGCCGCCCTCGCGGTTAATACAAACTTAATACATATTCAACGGATCAACATCGATTTCGATTTTGACGCTGGCTTCCGCTGGAAAATCGGCGTAATTTATTTCTGTGTCTTTCAATAAAATTTGCCAGCGGTAATAACCTTTCAATTTGCGGATAATACACGGCGCCGGACCCAGAGCCTGCGGCGCGTATTTACGGGCATAATGCTCCGCCATTTTCCTGGCCTGCGCTTCGTCAGCCGCCGCAAAAACTATCGCGGTCAGACGGGAAAACGGCGGATAATTCAATTCACGGCGCACGACCAATTCCTGCGCGTAAAACCCTGGCGCGTCATGCCGGGACGCGGCCTGCACTGCGTAATGCTCCGGCTGATAGGTTTGCACAATCACCCGTCCGGCCTGGCTGCCGCGTCCGGCGCGTCCGGCCGCCTGTGTCAACAATTGAAAAGTCTGCTCGGCCGAACGAAAATCCGGCAAATTGAGCAGCGCGTCCGCCGCGATAATGCCCACCAGAGTTACCGCGGAAAAATCGTGTCCCTTGGCGATCATCTGCGTGCCGAGCAGCACCGCGCGGTCTGCCGCCAAAAATTCTTGCAAAATTTTTTCGTGCGCGCCGCGCTGCGTGGTCGTGTCGCTGTCCATGCGCAGGATACGCGCGTCACCGAAATATTTGCGCAGCTCCGCCTCGGCTTTTTGCGTGCCGGCGCCGAAATATTTGAGATACGGCCGGCCGCATTGGGGACAAATCTGCTCGGGGATTTTTTCCGCGCGGCCGCAATAATGGCATTTGGCCTGGCCGTCGGAGTGATAGACCAGCGCCACGCTGCAGCGCGGACATTCCAGCGTGTAGCCGCAGGCGCGGCAGCTGACAAATGTGGCAAAACCGCGGCGGTTCATCAGCAGCATGGCCTTGCCGCCGCTGTCCAGACAGGCGCGCAGCTCTCTCTGCAAGCGCGCGGACAAAACTGAAAAATTGCCGTTTTGCAATTCCGCGCGCATATCCACGATTTCGACCGGCGGCAGAGGCCGGTTCTCCACACGCCTCGGCAGATAAATATAGCCGTATTTGTCGTCCGGCGGATTTTGGAATAAATGATAAGTTTCCAGCGCCGGAGTAGCCGTGCCGAGCACTACCCTGGCGCCGCAGAATTGCGCTCTTTGCAGAGCCGCCGCCACAGCGTGATAGCGCGGATTGTTGTCCTGTTTGTACGAACTATCCTGCTCCTCGTCGATGATGATCAAGCCAAGATTTGGAAAAGGCGCGAATAAAGCCGAGCGCGCGCCGACCGCCAGCTGGACTTCACCGCGGAGAATTTTCTGCCGGTTTATCCGGCGTTCTTTGGGCGTCAAGGCGCTGTGCAGCGCGGCGATTTTAAAACGCTCGGCAAATCTCTGCACGGTTTGCGGTGTCAGAGAAATCTCCGGCACGAGGACGATGACCTGCCGTCCGGCCGCGCAAACTTCTTGAGCAGCGCGCAAATAAATTTCTGTCTTGCCGCTGCCGGTCACGCCGTGAATTAAAACAAATTGTTTTTGCCGGATTAAGTCCAGCGCTTTTTCTTGTTCGGGGGTGAGCTGCATATCAGATTATATACTTAAAAGAAATCTCCGCAAAAGTCTAGCCCGGTGGCCGAGCCTGTCGAAGCCACCGTATTACAGCCAAGGCCGGCAGAATAAATATCTTTGCCTCCGCGCGTGGTGGCCTCTCACTTAACGTCGGCTACTTTGTAGCCTTGTTAAGTTCGAGCCAGACGCGCTCCGGCAAAATATTTATTCTGCCGGCACACACAGCAACCGTTACATTTATATTAGTAGAAATTTATTTCAAAAAAGTTTCTAAATTACTTTTTTTAAATGACTCCGTGGAACATTTTGTTTCACGCATGTATATTTTTCGCATACCTACGCTGAAAAATCCATGTTGACTAACCCCCCCCCCCCCCTTATAATTTTCCACATAGGTTTATGTTTCTTGTGCTCTGTGCGCAATTTATTTTCGGGGGAAAATAATTACTGGAGGTGCGGTAAACAACAATAAAGATATTTTCTGTTTCCTATTTGTTATATGGTTTCCAAATATAAAACTAAATAAAGGAGAAATACTAATGAAAATAAACTGGCAAAAGACTTTTGTATTTTTAACTATGCTGGCGCTCGGTCTAACTCTCGCCGGCTGCGGCAAAACCGCCAGCGGCGGCGGCAGTAGTGGTGGGGGCGGAGGCGGTGGCGGCGGTGGTCAAACACAGACCACATTGAGCGGCGACGTGACTACGGCTGATGTGCAGGACGCGCTCAACGGTTATGATATTGTCAATCTGGCTGTGAGTGTGGATTTTTCTGCTAATGATATAGAAGTTCCGGCAAATAAAACCTTGAAAATCGCCGAGGATGTAACGGTTACATTTAACTATGTTACGCTTAATGGCACTATCGAAGTGAGCGATGGGGCTATACTGGTAAATAATGATCTTAGCAATTCTCGTGGTAGATGGCAGGAAAATTCCTCTGCGGCTATCGTCTATAAAGCCGGAAGTTCCGGATACATAGGCGCTGCTCCATTTATTGTTCCTACAGGCGAACCCGGATTGATCAACCTTGAAAGAGGTTCACTCTCTCTGAAATCCAGCGACGGACCAGACGGCACTATTTATGCGCTGAATGGTGAAGCCAAATTAAATGGTACATTCGAGTTAGGTGGTAGTGGCCATAATTGGGCTGATGTTCTGGATATTCAGTCCGGCGCGGAACTGGTGGTGGCAGATAGTGCGAAATTGGCTGTGGCAGGTAACGCGACAGTAACCGTCAAAGGAACGTTTATCAATTACGATAGCGGCGCTCTTGAGAATAATGGTAATCTTGTAGTCGTAAACGGCGGATTGTTCACGAGCAAAAACGGACTTGACGGGAACGGCACTGTCACCATCGAAGCCGGCGCATACTTTTACAATAACGGCAGTATGATACACGATGCGCAATCCCTGAATTATGTATTTAAGCCTGGAGCAACATATATTGATAACTCTGTTAACTTGTCTAATGCGAATTTGCCTGTAAGTATTGACGATATCCAGTCTCTTGAAGGCAATGAAGCCTATTTCTTGAAACAGGGTGCAACCTCGACAGGAACAGGTAAACCAGACCCGTTGATTGTATTGTCGCCCGGGGCAACATTGGAAACAACAAAAAGCGGCGGCAATTTGGTTCTGACATTCAAGACTGTCCTAGGTGAAGAAACACATTTTGGTTCACAAACGCACAACAAGCAGCGTGTGGTTGCTGGCAGCGGCACATTAGTTATTGACGGCGTCTATGGCATAACTTCAGGAGGAACTCTTACTGTCGATAATGGAGCGACGCTTACTATCGGCGACGGCGCAGCGCTAAATAATAGCGGCGGTGCTGTAAATAATAATGGCACTGTAAATAAGCTTGGTACAGGTACAATAGCGCAAGGTAATTGGACCGGTAATAGTCCGGTAGAATAATCAGGGCTTTTGTTTCTACATTAGAGGCGCGGATAACCGCGCCTCTTTTGTCGCGCGACAGATTATGCGGTAATCACGCCGTCAATTCGCCGGACTGTTTTAAGATGTGCCGCAAGACCAGCAGTACAGCGCAGGGAGCATATCTCGGACACTTCGACAAAGCTCAGTGTCCGGGGTATCTCGCTCCCTGTGTTCCCTTCGCTCCCTGAGCCTGTCGAAGGGAGCGCATGTCGGTCATTTCGGCAGGCTCAATGACCGAATTATTCTTCTGGTTTGCGAAATGTATAAATGCAGAAATTTATTTCAAAAAAGTTTCTAAATTACTTTTTTTAAATGATTCCGTGGAACATTTTGTTTCACGCATGTAGATTTTTAGCATACCTACGCTGAAAAATCCATGTTGACTAACCCCCCCCCCCCCCTTATAATTTTCCACATAGGTTTATGTTTCTTGTGCTCTGTGCGCAATTTATTTTCGGGGGAAAATAATTACTGGAGGTGCGGTAAACAACAATAACGATACTTTCTGTTTCCTATTTGTTATATGGTTTCCAAATATAAAATTAAATAAAGGAGAAATACTAATGAAAATAAACTGGCAAAAGACTCTTGTATTTTTAACTATACTGGCGCTCGGTCTCACTCTCGCCGGCTGCGGCAAAACCGCTAGCGGCGGCGGCAGCAGTGGTGGGGGCGGAGGCGGCGGTTACAACCGAAGCAATGCGACCGTCACAGACAACACCGGTCTAATAGATGCGATTAACAACGGCACAGATGACATCGTTATTTCAGTTGGCGCGGATATTGCTGTTACCAATAATGCAACACTGAATATTACTGTCGGACAAACTTTAACCGTGGCAGATGGCGCATCATTGAATGTCGGTTGGGGCGCAGCAATTACGTTAAACGGTACTATCACAGTAGAATCAGGAGCTGTGTTGGTGGACGATGGCGCTTATAAGCGTGCCCCCGGCGTCCCGTTAGGACCGTGGCAGAAAAATGAAACCGCTAGCATAGTATTCAAAGCTGGCGCCCAAGGACACAGATATCATCCCACTCTCAATTCTCTCGTTAATTTCGTAGGAGACGATAGCTATGCGATAATCGAATTAAAAGAAGGCGAACTTATTTTGAAAAGGTTCGAGTATGAATTGTATGGAGATGCCGAGATTCATGGGCCGTTGCCGTTTGAGTTTAATAGTTCCGAAACAGCGATTGTAAAAAGCGGCAGTGAGTTGATTTTGGACAGCGGTGCAAATATAGTGCTCAATGGCAGTATCGTTGTAAAATCCGGCGCTACTCTGATAGACACGTCAGCGCGACTATGGTTTGGAAATGGTAATGGCACGATTGTTTTTGAAGCAGGCAGCAGCGCTGAAAACAACACTGCGGCAATCGGCACAGGCCAAGTCCTGGATATTCAGTCCGGAACAGTAACTCTTTATAATCCTACTAAAGTTGCTACCAACGGTGGTAAGATATACGAAATAGACGGCACAGTACATTTCAACCAAGTCGATGATGATCCCTTTAACACTTGGGTTGCGGCTACTCCATATATTAAAGGTAGAGATGGAGCTGTATTAGTTATAAATCAAAAAGCTGCCGATGTGCTAGCTTCTCCTTTTGATGCTGCGGGAACATATAATTGGAGCGAATCAACATCAACCTGGGTAATACAATAAATCCCGGAAGTTTGCTGGGTTTAATAGAGGGCGGCCAATCGGCCGCCCTCGCGATTTTTCTAAATTGCATCTTGTACAAAACTGACATGTTATAATTTTAAGCATGGAATATTTTGTTTGGTGCGATGAATCAGATTCAAAAGGCAAATTCTATTCCAATTTTTATGGCGGAGTTTTGGTTAAATCCAAAGATTTTAATTATGTTCGCTCAAAATTAATGGTTACCAAAATCGAAAACAATTTTCACGGCGAGATAAAATGGCAAAAGGTTTCGGTTAATTATCTTGAAAAATACATCAAAGCGATAGATGTATTCTTTGACTTAATCAAAAAAGACTTTGTAAAAGTTAGAATTATGTTTACTCACAATAATGTTTTGCCTAAAAATCATTCGGATTTTTATAAGGAAAATGAATTTTTTCTGCTGTATTATCAGTTTATAAAACACGCTTTTGGTTTAGCCAACTCCAATGCCAGCAATCAAGACATTAATTTGCGCGTCTATTTTGATCGTTTGCCTAACTCGGCAGAAAAAGGAAATTCTTTCAAGGGCTATATCAGAGGTTTAAATAAAAACAAGCATTTTCGTGAGGCTAGAATTAAAATTAAAGAGGAGAATATTGTGGACGTGGTTTCACATCAGCATGATTTGATTCAATTCTTGGATATAATATTAGGCTCAATGGCTTTTTATTTAAATGAAAAATATAAAGAGCTTAATCCGTTAACCAATCAGCCAGGCCGGAAAACTTTAGCCAAAGAAAAGTTGTGCCAGCACATTCTTAAAAGAATTAACGAAATCTGTCCTAATTTTAGTATCGGTACAACAACAAGCATTGAACAACCGGATAGCTGGTGGCAGGATAAGTACAGACATTGGTGTTTCGAGCCAAAAATTAATGAAATCAATTTTGAATAAAATAAAAGAGCCCCATAATTACTACATCAATCGCCCAAGTAGGGACCTAGGCCTTCGTAATCACAGGGCTTAATTATTATATCCCATAATTCAGTCTTGTAAACAGCTTGTCGAACGGCAATCACGCCGTCAATTCGCCGGACTGTTTTAAGATGCGCCGCAGAATTAGCGGATAAAAAAGATTTTCCGCCAGCGCGGTCAGCACAGCGGCGGACAAAATCAACTGATCTATATTAAAAGCCCAGAGCAGCAGGATCAGCGCGCTGTCGCTGACGCGCAGGCCATAGGCTATGTTCCGGCAAAAATCCGCGCCAAAAAGGTAACGCCGCGCCAAAAAATTGTAAAGATAAAAAACCGCCAGACGCAAAACCAGCAGCACAGCCGCCGCGCCCAGCGCCGCCCAATTGATTTGCAGCCAGACAAAAATCAGCAAAAAAGTCAGCGCGTTGAGCAAACGCCAGAGCTCCAGATTGTAGCGCAGACTCCAGATTTTTGTTTTGGTCAGCGCGTTTAACAAACCCAAAAACAATGCGGCCACCACAGCGTGATAAGACCAAAATTGATAGGCCAGAAGCAAAAAGATTAATTGCAGCAGACGCGCCAGCAAAGAATCCGCCGGCTGTTTGGCCAGACAAATAAAAGCCCGCCAGACCGCAAAGAAAAGCGCCGCGCCGCCGGCGCTGATCAGGAGCAGCGGCCAGTCCCCGAAACGCCAGACAAAGCCCAGCAGCAAAGCCGTAAAAGAACTCAAAGCGCCAAAGCACGGCAGGACAGTCGTCAGGGGACCCCGTGCCGGCAGGCGCAGCAGACGGCGCAGCGGCTCGTTGAAAGAAATCAGGCCGGCGGCCAGCGAAAAATAAATCAGCCAGGGCGACAGCGCTTCCCCAAAATTAAAATACCGCGCGGCCAGCAGCAATACACCGGCCGCCGCGCCGTAAATCAACGCGGCGTTAAAAAATAATTTATACATTTTGCCGCGGACTATTTCCAGCCTGTGCCAGGGAAAAGCGTTGCCGATGAGATATGCGGCCAGCGTCAGCAGATAAGGAAAAAACACATAGCCGAGCGCGCCAAATTCAAAAGTGTAGGCATGAGGGGTGTAGCCCGACCAGATTTCCTGCCACGGCGCGAACGCCCAGGTCAGAGCCGCGCCAACCACGGCAAAAACCACATTGTCCACAAAAAACCGCGCCAAAATCCACGCTGTGAAAAAAGCCAACAACAGCACTATGCCGGGCTGCAGTAAAAAATCCGCGACTTGTTGCATCGTTAATATTGTATTATAAAATTGTGCTAAAATACACCGACCTCAAAACAAGGAGTGACGCTGAATGACCGCCAAAATCGCAGTGCTCGCCGGCGACGGCATTGGGCCGGAAGTAGTCGAGCAGGGCTTAAAAGTTTTAGAAAAAACCGCACAAAAATTTAATTTGAGTTTGGAATTTACGCCGGCCAGAGTCGGCGGCGCGGCTATAGATCAGGAAGGCACGGCGCTGCCTGCGGCCACGCTGCAAATCTGCCAAAACTCCGACGCTGTGTTTTTCGGCTCGGTGGGCGGGCCCCAATGGGAAAAATTGCCGCCGGAGCAGCAGCCGGAGCGCGCCGCCTTGCTGCCTCTGCGCCAGACCTTTAATCTCTACGCCAATTTGCGGCCGGCTATTTTATTTAAACAATTAAAAAACGCTTCGCCTCTGCGCGCGGATATTATCGGCGAGGGCTTTGATCTGCTGATCCTGCGCGAACTGACCAGCGGCATTTATTTCGGCCAGCCCAAAGGCCGCGCGGACGACAAAGCTTTTGACACGCTTTCTTACCGCGTGCCGGAAATCGTGCGCATCGCCAAAGTCGCTTTTGCGGCCGCGCGCAAACGCCGCAAAAAAGTTACTTCGATAGACAAAGCCAATGTGCTGACCACTTCGGTCATGTGGCGCGAAGTCGTGGTCGAAGTGGCCAAAGATTATCCTGATGTCGCGCTCGAACACATGTACATCGACAACGCCGCCATGCAGTTGATCAAAAATCCCCGGCAGTTTGACGTCGTACTCTGCGACAATATGTTCGGCGACATACTTTCCGACGAGGCCTCTATGCTGACCGGCTCGATCGGCATGCTGCCCTCGGCTTCTTTGAGCGACGGAAATTTCGGCCTCTATGAGCCGTCCGGCGGTTCGGCGCCCGACATCGCTGGTCAAAACATCGCCAACCCTATCGCGCAAATCCTGTCCGCCGCCCTGCTCTGCAAATATTCACTGGGACGCCCGGACGCTCACGACACTATTTTCAGCGCCGTCAATCAAGTGTTAGATGAAAATTACCGCACCCGTGATATAATGTCCGCAGGTTGTCAGGAAGTTTCCACCTCACAAATGGGCGAACTGATCTGCGGCAAAATTTAATTTTTAGGAGGAAACATGGCGGCAATTACCAAAGATATGACCATTCTGGAAGTTTTGCAAAATCACCCGCAGACTGTCGAGGTGTTGCAGTCTTTAAATCTAGGCTGTCTGGGCTGCATCGCGGCGTCCGGCGAGAGTCTGGAACAGGGACTGGCCGCGCACGGCTTAAATGTAAGCGAAGTGGTGGAAAAATTGAATCAGGCTGTCGCCAAATAAATTCCGGCAAAGAACTGCCTTAAAAATTTTGCAACAATTCCTAATTTCTGCCGATTAAGTTAAGGGAAATATATTATGCCTAATTTATTCAGGAAAACTATTGCCCTGGCGGCAAAGCAAGGCAAACTCAGCACGGCACAGCTGATTATGGCTCTGCAAAAATATATCGACAAAGGAAAAAGAAATTTTGTCTTAAATTTTATTGAGCAGGCCTATCCGCTGTTTACTTCGCTTTCCCGCAATAAAGCGCCGCTGACTCAAAATATTAAAAACAGTCTGTCTGCTCTTAAAGCTCTGTATGACGACAACTGCAAAGCGTTTTTTAATTCCGATCCTAATTACGCAGGCCGCAAACCAAACGCGAAATATCAGGCTTATTTTTCTGATTTAACCTCCACTATTAACAGCAGCGCGCCCAAGCAGGAACTTCTGCTGCTATCGCTCCTGATCGCCAATTATTACGGCCAACTGATCGACCGCGCGGCCTGGCAGTATCACAGCATGGATATTGCGATCAGCGAGCCCATCTTTGACTTGTTTCAACACGCCGAATTTGAATTTGCCGGCATCGCCCTGCATTACTCGCACAGTATCCAAACATTGTGCACCGGCGAGATGTCCGAAGCTTATTTTCAGGAAAAAGTCTTTTCTTTGTTAAAGCAATTTGTGCCGCAGTATAAAAATTATTACATAGATTTTATCATTTTAAATCTAATCAACGCCCACACACAGGGACAGGGCTATATCAACGCCAATCCTGGCACGCTGGCTTATTATAATCGTCTGTTTAACCTCACAGCCTTTCAGGATAAGGGACTAAAACTCTTTACCGAAAGTCTGCCGGCCGAGAGAGTACATCGGCTGCGCGAGGACATTAACCCGCAAAATATTTCTCCGGATTTTGCCGGCTTAAATGTCTTCAATCTCAAAAATTTATTGAGCGACTCCGAACTCATCGGCACGGCCAAAGCGGAGTATTTGCTCAATCAGATTTGCCAACTGGCGCAGTTGCCGGAAATTCAAGGCAAAGACATTGTTTTTGACTATACGTCCAATAAAGAAACCTTGTTTTATTTTCAAATGGACCTGGCGGAACACTTGGACGCCAATTATGCAAGCGATCCGAAACGGCAAACCTTTTTAGGCTTTAAATATACGCTCGACAAAACCAACGGCTATGTTCGAATTATTCTGCACAAGTAAGCGGGCAGTCCAATGCATACTAAAATAATTATTTTTCGAGAAATCTGCGCTAAATTGCGCAACGGCGGTTTGGCTGACGGCAAGTGGAGCAATAAATCCGCCGGCCAAGAAGCTGAAGAATATTTGTTTAGCTATTATAAAAGTTTAAAGCCTCTGCGGGATGTTTTTCTGAGTGAAACTGAAAACAAAAGAAACAACGACCGTTACACGCACACCCTGCGCCTGCCCGAACACTATCTAAATTTGCTGGACGAGACGCCGGAAGCGTACGAAAAATTTCTTTCCGGCAGCCGCGTGCCAAAAAATGAGCCCAAATATCAAAACGCTGATTTTCTCTCCAGATCCGCTTTTCAGGAATTGCAAAAATACGCGCGGGAAAGCACCGCCGGATATGAGTTGTTTTTCTTGAGCCTGTTATTTATGCATGACTATGGCACGTTAACCGGTACTATTGATAACGCCAGCGGCAAATTTCTGCTCAAAATTGACAAGCGCGCTCAGAAAGAAAAACAACGCCACGCTATCGCCGTGCATCCAATTTACAGCGCGCGTATGTGCCGCTACGATTTTTCCACTCAGGAAGGCTTGAATTGCTTTTCGCCCGCGTATGTGGATCTAGCCGAGCTAATTCTCGCCAATCATTCTTATTTCGGAGATCTGCTGCTCGGCGAAGCGCCCTTTAGTTACTATGCCGAATTAAAAAAGAAACTGGCCGAGCTGCATCTGCCGGAACGCGGTTTGAATACAGATTTTCAACAGTTCATCGATTTGCTGCTTTTGTTAACTATGCTGGACTGCCACAGCGTCAACCGGCGCAGCTATTTAGACGAAGAAAAATATGCGGAATTTATGTTCATAAAAAAGCAAAGTGGCTTTTTCAACAATACGCCGAACAACATGTTTCATCTGCGGCTGCATAATCTTTCTCCCAAACTTCTGGATATCAACACCAAGGATTCGGCGGCTTATAAAATACGCAGACAACTCTTAGAAAAACAACTTCACGATATCGAGATTTTTCACCATATTTATTTACAATACTTTAAAGATTTGGCTGATTTAAATAACGAAAAAAAACCCAGTCCCTTTATTGTCGATGTTGACGCCAATGGCGTGCCGGCTGTGATCAAGTTTTTAAACCAACTCTGCCATCTCTACAAACTTGCCCAACAAAAACTTCCGGAAAACCACAAGAACCAAACTATGCAAATTGCTTTTCACTCCACGGAAAATACAGAGGAGATGTATCAGGCCAGCCAAAAATACGAGATAGAAAACAGCGCGAAATTTTACCAGCCGAAATTCAGCGGCGGTCCAGCTCATATCATTCAAGGCCAGTTTTTAGATTTTTCCTTTACTCTCAGTTTTAATATCGGCTACCTCGAAATTCATAATTAATTTTTACGGCCGCGGATGATACTGCCGCATCACTTTTTCGAGACGATCCCGTGTAATATGCGTGTACACCTGCGTCGTGGAAAGTGAGGAATGACCGAGCAATTCCTGCACCACGCGCAGATCCGCGCCGCCCTCCAGCAAATGTGTGGCAAAAGAATGACGCAGCGTGTGCGGCGTCACAGTTTTTTGCAGGCCGGCCAGTTTAGCGTACTGTACCAGATTGCGCTCGACAGAGCGCTGGGTCAAACGACCGCCTTTGAGATTTAAGAATAACGCCGTTCCTTTATTTTTCGCCAAAACCGGACGGACATTTTGCAGATAATCTTGCAAAACCCGCGCGGCGCGCGGACTGATCAAAACTATTCTTTCTTTAGCGCCCTTGCCAAAAATCCGGATTTCGCCAGCCGCCAAATCCAAATCGGCCGGCTGAATATTGACCAGCTCGCTGACGCGAATACCGGAAGCGTAAAGCAATTCATAAACCGCCCTATCCCGAATCTGTTTCAATTTAGCCGCGCCGCGCTTCACAGCGTCCAGCAGTTGATCGATCTCCGCCACTGTCAAAAAATCCGGCATGTTTTTTTCCAGTTTTGGCGAGTTAATTTTTTGCCAGGGGTCAGCCTGCGCCAATTTATTTTTCAACAAAAACCGGCCGTAAGATTTGTGCGCGGCAATGCAGCGCGCTATCGAACGCTTGGCGTAATTCAGTTTGGACAAGCATCTCAAATAATCGCGGATAGCCTCGACCGTTACCGCGGCGACCTTTTGCTCGCGGCAGTGCCGCGCAAAATACCGCAAGTCTCGCGCGTAATTGCTGATCGTGTGCGCCGAATAATTTTTATTCTGCCGGAGATAGGTTAGAAAATCCGCCGCGGGGTCCGGCATTAGATGGCAAATCTTGCTTCCGGCGGCAATTCTAAAGAAAGAGATTTCTCGCTGCGGTCGGCCGCCACCTCGTCACCCAGACCATACTGCGCGCGCAGTTCCGGCGTCAGCTCTTTTTCGACATTGCGCTGATACAGCCATTTGCCCAGCTCTTTCTCGCGCAGATCGAGATGAATATATTTGCGTTCCGGATCGTAACCCAGTCCGGTAATCTCCGGAAAAGTTTCCAGATAGCGGAAAATCTCCGGCAAAAAATTTTCATCAGCCGCGCTGATGTCCAGCGCTTTGCCGATGCCGTGATAATTGCGTTTCGGCCCGGGCTCTTCCAGCTCGATATTGTCGCAGACATAAGCGCGTTTGACTGTCAGCGGCTGCTTAAATTTCGCCCAAACGTCTTCCAAAATACCGACCAAGGTCAGAGAAATTTTTACTTCCTCCTGGCATTTACCGCAGCGGCAGACAAACATTTTGCTGTCGAAATGTTCCGAAAGATTGCCCATGTCCGGCAGTATAACATTTGCCGCCGATTTTGGGCTATCAATTATAAAATCGCTAATTCGGGACATTCTGTTTTTAGTTTTTCACGCAGCGCCGGCACGACGATTTCTTCGGTCTCACGATGGCCGCAAATTTTTAACTCCAGCCCCAGCTCTGCCGCTAATAATTGGTCATGGTATCCGGCTTCTCCCGTGATCAGCAATTCCGCACCTTTGTCCCAGGCTTTCTGCACCAAACTGCCGCCGGAGCCGGAAGCCACCGCGATTTTTTTATATCCGGCGTATTGAGAATTTTTTTCCGGCCGGCCAAGCAGTCCGATGCCGTAAGTCCGGCCGCTGTTTTTCAAAGGGTACAAATCGTAAGCGATTTCCTCGTAAGGATGCCGCGCCCTGACCGCGTTGAGCAAAGCGCCGATTTTTTCCTCCGCGATTATCGTCTCAATTCTAATCTCCTCGGCCTTTGCTAATTCACCCTGTCTGCCGGTATAAGGTTTAGCGCCGTCCAGCGGACGGAACGTACCAGTGCCGGACAAACGAAAAGTGCAGTCGGAATATTTGCCAATATAGCCGCCGCCGGCCGCGGCTATCGCCTCATGCACGGCCTCAACCGCCTCCGCAGGGACAAAGACCACATATTTATAGAGCTGTTCGCGATAGGTCGGCTCGATAACCTCGCATTTTTGCGGGTCTAAACCGGATCGTCTGGCCAGTGTCCAATTCACGCCGTCCGGCGCGGCATCGAGATTGGTATGCGCGATGAAAACCGCAATGTCGTTCTTGATAAGTTTGGCGATATTTTTGCCCAGCGGAGAATGCAGGGTAATGCTCTCCAGGGGCCGGAAAAACAATGCGTGATGCGCGACGATCAGATCTGCTTTTTGTTTGACCGCCGTATTCACCAGCGCGGAAGTAATATCCAGCGTGACAAGCGCTTTTTTTATTTCCGCATTTTTATTGCCGATCTGCAGACCGA
Source organism: Candidatus Termititenax aidoneus (assembly GCA_003864455.1). Lineage (GTDB taxonomy): Bacteria > Margulisbacteria > Termititenacia > Termititenacales > Termititenacaceae > Termititenax > Termititenax aidoneus. Next base: position 15,091 of record BGZN01000042.1, read on the forward strand.
TTTGCGTGTCCCAGGTGCAGGCGTACTGCGGCGGCGCGATGCGGTTCATGGCCTGAATGACCGTTTGGAGTTTCATGGGGATAT
>BGZN01000043.1 GCA_003864455.1 Candidatus Termititenax aidoneus
TTAAAACTGGCCAGCCCCTGCCGGCTGTGTCCGCGGCAATGCGGTGCGGAGCGTTTGTCCGGCGCGCGCGGCTTTTGCCAGGCCGGACAGGAACTGCTCGTCTCTTATATCGGCAAGCATCATGGCGAAGAGCCGCCGCTCTCCGGCAGCCGCGGCTCCGGAACGGTATTTTTCGGACATTGCACAATGTCCTGCGTGTTTTGCCAAAACTGGCAAATCAGCCAGGCGCAGCGCAACTTGCGGCCGCTCACGCCGGAGGAACTGGCCGCAGAATTTTTGCGGCTGCAAAACGAGCAGGCGCACAACATCAATCTGGTTTCACCAACACAGTATGCGCCGTGGATAATTCAAGCTCTGATTCTGGCCAAGCAGTCCGGCCTGGTCATTCCGGTCGTTTACAACACCAACGGCTACGAAAGCACGGAGGTGCTAGCGCTTTTAGCCAATCACGTGGACATTTATTTGCCGGACATGAAATATGCTGACAATGCTTCCGCGGCGCGTTACTCACAGACTGCAAATTACACCGAACATAATTTAGCGGCCGTAAAATTCATGCTAAAACAAAAAGGTCTTTTGCGGATTAAAAATGACATCGCCATGCAGGGCGTTATAGTCCGGCATCTCGTCCTGCCCGGTCTGCTCAAGGAAAGCAAGGAAATCCTTGCCGTGCTTTATGCTTTAAATCCAGAGTTGCCTGTCAGCCTGATGTCCCAGTACACGCCGCAGCATCAAGCCCAGAATATTCACAGCCTCAACCGCCGTCTGTCCGCCGCCGAGTATAATGAGGTCGTGGAGTATGCCGTAAATCTCGGTCTGGAAAATATTTGGACGCAGGAAACAGCCAGTCAGGATATTTTAGTGCCGGACTTCAGCGCAGCCCAACCTTTTACTGCGGCAGCGAAATGACTATTGTTAAATTTTCTATATATGTGCAGCCCGGCGCGAAACAGACCGGGTTCGCCGGATATTTTGCCGACAAGATAAAGATCAAATTAAACGCGCCAGCGCAAGAGAACAAGGCCAATCAAGAACTAATTATTTTTCTGGCCAAAAAACTTAACCTTGCTAAAAACAACATCACGCTGCTTCAAGGTTTAACGAGCAGACACAAAGTTGTCAGCATTGCCAGCACTTATTCCGCAACGGAGATCATTAAAATGATCACGAGTTAATTGTATATTGCGCAAATATTTATAGTATAATTCAACACATGGCCAAGCCGGTTTACTCCTGCCGCATTTTCGATCTGTACGAAGACGAGGTAACTTTACCCAATGGCCGCAAGATCACGCAGATCCGTATTGACCATCAACCCAGCGTGGCTATAGTCGCGCTCAATGCCGAGAAAGAGGTTCTGCTCATCAGCCAGTACCGCAGCGCCATACAAGCCGACCTGCTGGAGATACCGGCCGGCAGCATTGACCACGGTGAAGAGTCGCCGGAAGCCGCCGCCAGGAGAGAATTGGCCGAAGAAACCGGTTTTGGCGCGGAAAAACTCACGCTGCTTTTTGAGGGATACTCTTTGCCCGGCTATTGCAATGAATACATGTATTATTATTTAGCCGAAAATCTTTTTCCGCAAAAACTGCCGGGCGACGATGATGAATGTATCACAGTAAAACCAACTTCTCTGGCGGACACGCTGCGCTTACTGCGAGGCGGCAAGATTACCGACGCTAAAACCGCGCTGGGGCTTTTGCTGGCCGCCAAACACTTAAATATCTAAAGATTCTTCCTAAAATTTTCGATGCTTGACAAGCTCAAAACCATGCTGTAACATAAATCAAAAATAAGAATTATTCTTATTTTTAAGAAAGGTTAAGTATGGGCGCGACCCGAAACTATAGTAAAAAGAGAGAAGCAGTGCTGGAAGCAGTCCGCGCGACAAAATGCCACCCGAGCGCGCGCTGGATTTACGAGCAGGTCAAGCCCAAGCTGCCGGATATTTCGTTGGGGACTGTATACCGCAATATCAAAGTCTGCCGTGAAGAAGGCCTGCTGGCTTCGGTCGGCGTGGTAAACAATGAGGAACGTTTTGACGGCATAGTCGAGCCGCATCAACACGCGATTTGCACCAAATGCGGCAGTATCATAGACATCGAAAGCGCCGCGCCGTCCAGCCAGCCAAATCTGGACGGATTTGCAGTCGACAGCCGCCGAACAGTTTTTTACGGCGTCTGTGCCAAATGCGGCGGACAAGAAAAAAATTGGCTTAAAAAATTTAGACGTTTTGGCCGCCTGGCCGGAAAATTTGGCAAAAAACAGAAAGGAGGGATATAAAATGACAAAATATGTTTGTACAGTCTGCGGTTATGTTTATGATCCGGCACAAAATAATAATATAGCTTTTGAAGATTTGCCGGACGACTGGGTGTGTCCGCAATGCGGCGTCGGTAAAGACCAGTTCGAAAAAGCTTAATAATTAAAAAATAAAAAGGAGAAATTTATGAAAAAATATGTTTGTTCGGTTTGCGGTTATGTGCACACGGGAAATGAGCCTCCGGAAAGCTGTCCGCAGTGCAAAGCTCCCCAGTCCAAATTTGCGGAAAAAAAAGACGGCTGCGGCTGGGCTTGTGAACATGTAGTCGGCGTGGCCAAAGGTGTGGAAAAAGACATACTCGACGACCTGCGCGCCAATTTTACCGGCGAGTGTTCGGAGGTCGGCATGTATCTGGCGATGAGCCGCGTGGCTGAGCGCGAGGGCTATCCGGAAATCGCCGAGGCGTACAAACGCTACGCTTTTGAGGAAGCGGAACACGCCGCGAAATTTGCGGAGCTGCTCGGCGAGGTCGTTACCTCCAGCACGAAGAAAAATCTGGAAATGCGTGTCGAGGCGGAAACCGGAGCCTGTGCCGGCAAGCTCGATCTGGCCAAACGTGCCAAAGAACGTAATTATGATGCGATCCACGACACTGTGCATGAAATGGCCAAAGACGAGGCGCGGCATGGAGCTGGATTTACCGGTTTGTTGAAAAGATATTTCGGCTAATTAGACGCCAGCAGCTCATGTTAAAACAGGCAGGGCAAGTAAATTGCCCTGCTTTTTTTAGCGTCTGGCGCGCCTTGTGCTGGCAAAGTGCGGCTGGCATTTAGGACAAATATGTGTGGTGCGTCCGGCCAGCCGGATGCGCTGTATCGGCGCGCCGCATTGCCGGCAGTTTTTTTGCTTGTACACATTGAGTAGATTTTGAAAATTGCCGCGCGCGCCGGACGAAGTAATATAATCAGAAACCGAAGTGCCTTTATTTTTAATACCCAGCTTCAAAACTTCGACGACAGCCGACAATAATTTTTGCGGTGAGATTTTTCCGACCGGAGTGCGCGGATCAAGTTTTAATCTAAATGCTGTTTCGTCCGCGTAAATATTGCCGACGCCGGCCAAGATAGTCTGATCGAGCAAAAAAACTTTGAGCGCTTTGTTTTTATTTTTTTGCACAAGCCTGGCAAAATCCGGCAATTGCAAAGCTAGAGCGTCCACGCCGGCGTTGATATAATCCTCAAATCTTTTCCGCGGCGACACGACAATCCAGCGGCCAAATTTACGAATATCGCGGTAATAAAGTTTTTCCGCCGTGCCGGAAAATTCCATAACAATATGCACATGTTTATCCGGCCGGTAATTGGCGGCCAAAAACAACTGTCCGGTCATGCGCAAATGCACGACCAAACGCGCGCCTTTTTGAGTGGAAATTTTGATGTACTTGCCATGCCGGTCCAGGCCGGACAGACTGTCGCCGACCAAAAAATTTAAGCCTTGGGGCGGACTGACAATTTTGGCAAAAGACACTTTGACGCTCTTGATTTTTTTATGGAGCGCGTTCCGGCGCAGGCCTCTGACAATAGTTTCCACTTCTGGTAATTCTGGCATACTACCCTCCCTGCTAAATCTACAGTTTCCACCCGAACTTAACAAGGATACCTCTGCGAGTAAAGCGAGCAGTGGGTATCCGAAGTTAAGTGAGGGCAACAAGCGCGCAGCGCGACGTTACTTCTGGTAATTCTGGCATAATTGGAGGATTATAGTTTTAGCGCCAATTCCTGCGCCCAAGCAGCCAGTTGTTTTTCTTCGTCAGGCTTCGGCAAGCCTTTGAAAAACAACGGCGGTAAAATTTCCGGTTTGACCGCGGTCAGCATGGCGGACAACTGCTCCACAGCGCGGCCGCCCCATGAATAAGAGCCGTACAGACCGAGATATTTAGTTTTCGGACGCAGCGCGTTGAAAAGAAAAACCGCGTTGGCCGCGACCGGATGCGCGCCAGCCAGCACTACAGGCGTGCCAAGCAGCACGGCTCTGGCGTCGACCAATTCCATAGCGACAGCGCCGAGATCAGCGGCGGCCAAATCCAAAGCGCGCACTGTGATGTTTTTGGCCTCCAGCTCGCCGCGGATAATCTCCGTCATGCGGCGCACACTGTCATGCATCGAGACATAAAGCAGCAGCGCGTCTTTGGTGTCCTCGCTCGCCCAGTCCGCGTACGCGGACAAAATAAACTCCGGGTGATTGTAAACCTGGCCGTGGCTCGGCGCGATAATTTTCGGCGTCAGAGTTTTGACCAGCTCCAGATGTTTACGGATATTTACGCGAAAAGGCATCATGATCTCCGCGTAATAACGCTTGGCGGCGCGGTAAACAATCGCTTCGTCGCTCGGATAAAGATCGTCCGAGGCGTAATGCGCGCCCAGAAAATCAGTCGTAAATAAAATTTTTTCTTCCAGCACAAAAGTAAACATCGTTTCCGGCCAATGCACCCACGGCGCGAAATGAAACTGCAGAGTCAGTCCGCCTAAATCCAGCGCGGTCTTGTCCTCGACTAGCAAAAATTTTTCCACCGGCACATGCAGCAAATCGAGTAAAAGCTCGCGGCATTTGGCGTTAGTTACAATCCTGGCCTGCGGATAAGCCCGGATAAAATCCAGAATTGCGCCGCTGTGATCCTGCTCGGCATGATTGGCAATAATATAGTCTGGGTGGCAGTCCGCTGCTTTGATATTTTGCAGCCACTCCGCGGCAAAAGGCGGATCGACCGCGTCAATGACCGCGGTTTTTTGACCGCGCACCAGATAAGAATTGTAACTCGTGCCGTCCGGCAGCGGAATCAGAGCGTCAAATAATCTGCGCTTAAAATCATTCACGCCAACCGCGTAGATTTTTTCCGTAATTTTTCTTAACATTAATAATTCTCTGCTTTGAGTTCAAAATATTTTTGCGGATGCTGGCAGGCCGGGCAGGTATCCGGCGCCTCCGCGCCCTCATGCACATAACCGCAGTTGCGGCAGACCCAGCGCACTGGCTTGGTTTTTTTGAAAACTGAGCCGCTTTTTACATTGTCCAGCAATTTGCGGTAGCGGGTTTCATGTTCTTTTTCTACCAAAGCAATTTTCTCAAAAGTCTCGGCGATTTCCGCAAAGCCCTCTGCTTTGGCCGTCTGCGCAAAAGCCGGATACATTTCCGACCATTCTTCTTTTTCGCCGGAGGCCGCGGCCTCGAGATTTTCCGCAGTATTGCCGATGCGTCCGGCCGGAAACGCTGCAGTGATTTCCACCGCGCCGCCCTCTAAATATTTAAAAAATTTTTTGGCGTGTTCTTTTTCGTTTTCCGCCGTTTCCATAAACAACGCGCCGATTTGTTCGTAGCCCTCTTTTTTGGCCACGCTGGAAAACCAGGTGTAGCGGTTACGCGCCTGCGATTCACCAGCCATTGCCGTCAATAAATTTTTCTCTGTCTTACTACCCTTTAACACAACCATACCGCCCTCCTAAAAATTTATCGGGTACGACCGACAGCGACCTCAAGTCGCGGAGGGAGTACCTGTCGCATTGGCGACAGGTATATTTTAACAAAAAATGGGTATTAGTAAAATATCAAAATGGAGGGGGAAAATCATGGTTGTACCGCGTCTAAGTTTTAATGAACATATTGAGCAAAATCATTATGCGATCAAGCGGCCGCTCTCGACTACGGCCACGCAAATGATGCTGGATATTTTGGAGTCGCCAAAACCGCTCACTTCACAGGAGCACAGCCCGGAAGTCCGCTTCAATGTCCGCCAGAAAATTCTGGCTTTAGCTGAATAAGCAAATTTTCCAGCGCGCGGCGTCTATGGCTGTGTTTGTTTTTCTCCTCGGGCGAGAGTTCCGCAAAAGTCTTTTTTAACGGCGGAAAATAAAAAACCGGATCATAGCCAAAACCATTATTTCCACGCAGTTCCTCCGTAATCAGACCGGCACACCGGCCTTCGGCTGTGTACAAAATTTTTTGCGGATCGGCCAGCACTAGCACGGTGGCAAAACAGGCGGTGCGGCGCGCGGCCGGAACATTTATTAATTCGCGTAAAAGTTTCTCGCACAATTGCCGCGAAGTCGCGCCAGCGCCGGCATATCGCGCGGAATACACGCCGGGCGCGCCGTGCAGCGCGTCGACCATCAGGCCGGAATCATCAGCCAGCACTGTTTCATTAATATACCTGGCGGTTTCCAGCGCCTTTTTTGCCGCGTTGCCCTGAAATGTTTCTTGATCCTCGCTTACTTCCGGCGCGGTATAGCCGTCCAGTGAAACAATTTCCAGACCGGCAATTTTGCCGAGCATCGCTTTGATCTCCGTCACTTTATGTTGATTGCGCGAAGCAATGACCAGCTTCATTTTATTTCAAATAAGCCAGCGCTTTTTTACCGATGTCTTTGCGTTTATGCAGTCCGGAAAAAGAAATCAAGTCCGCGGCTTTGTAAGCATTTTTAATCGCCGTCTTAATATCCGCGCCCAGCGCCGTTACGCCCAGCACGCGGCCGCCGCTGGTTACGAGTTTGCCGTCCTGTTTTGCAGTGCCGGCCTGAAAAACGCAGGTGTCCGGCCAAGCCGCGGCCGCCGCGAGACCGCTGATTTCCTGGCCTTTGGCGTACTGGCCGGGGTAGCCGTCCGCCGCCAGCACCACGCAGACCGCCGCGGCTTCAGACCATTCAATATTTTGCGCGGCGAGTTTGCCGTCCAGACAGGCCTCGAAAATATCGACAATATCCGTTTGCAGACGCGGCAGCACGGCTTGCGTCTCCGGATCACCAAAACGGCAGTTGAACTCGACGACCTTGGGTTCGCCGCTTTCCGTAATCATCAGGCCGGCATAGAGTACGCCTTTGTACGGAGCGCCTTCTTTGGCCAGGCCGTCCAGCATTGGCCTAAAAATGGTTTCCTTGACCTGCCGTAAAACAGTTTCGGTAACGACCGGCGCCGGAGAATACGCGCCCATGCCTCCGGTATTGGGGCCTTTGTCCTCGTCATACACCGCTTTGTGATCCTGCGCCGAAACCATCGGCACAAAATTTTTACCGTCGCAGAACGCCAGCAGCGACGCCTCTTCGCCGGCCAAAAATTCCTCGATAATAATCTTTGCGCCGCTCTCGCCGAAAACTTTATCTTTGAGCGCGGCATTGATCGCGCGTTTGGCTTCGACCAGCGAGATAGCCACGGTCACGCCTTTGCCGGCGGCCAAACCGTCCGCCTTGATGACCACCGGAAAACGCGACATATACACATGCTCGAGCGCTTTTTGCGCGTCGTCAAAGACTTCGTAAGCGGCGGTCGGGATCTTATATTTTTTCATGATTTTTTTGGCAAACGTTTTGCTGCCTTCGAGCTGCGCGGCAGCCCGGCTGGGGCCGAAAATCTTTAAGCCTGCCTGTTCAAACTCGTCCACGATGCCGAGCGTCAAAGGAACTTCCGGCCCGACGACGGTCAAATCGATTTTATTCTGCAGGGCAAAATCTTTAAGCGCGGAAATATTATCCGCCGCGATACTGACACATTCCGCCAATTCCGCGATGCCCGGATTGCCCGGCGCGCAGTAGAGTTTGGTTACTCTGGGCGACTGGGAAATTTTCCAGGCCAGCGCATGTTCGCGGCCGCCAGAGCCGATGAGCAGGATTTTCATGGAGACTATTTTAACACAAAATTTTTAGGCAATCGCGCCGTCTTACTATTTTGGAATTTTCTTATTTGGAATTTCCTCAATAATATAGTAAGCCTGACCGGTGACATGTTCTCCATCAGGCAGGAAAACCAGCGAGCCGTAACCGCCAAAACCAGCCGCTGCCGGAGCGCGTCTTTGGTCGTTGTGTTCTTCAGAGGGTAATCCCGGCTGAAATTTTGCGGTCAAATCCTCTATCACCTGTCGCAATTTTGCATAATCCCAAACGCCGTCGACCAGCGCGGCGCCGGTTATATTTATGGCCAAAACTTTTTCATTTGTTTCGGCATCGTTCCGCGTTCCCTCAAGGCTCGTATATGGCAATTCTATTTTATCAAACTCAAGACGATCAACCCAATTGTTATTCTTAACTTTGATCAATTCATCTAAAACAGTCCAAAACCCATTTTGACGCGCGCCGGCATATAAATGAAAATGCGCGTTCGTCCAATTCTGCAAACCGTAAAAATTCATCAAAATTATTTCTGGGCGAAAACCACCGTAATACTGCAGATTTTCGGCAAAACAAATGAACTCATCCAACATACCTTGACCGTCAGCCACTTTATCGCCAACTGCTAATAGATTGGGCAATGGATAACCATTGTTTCTAAATCCCTTCTTTTCTTGTTCGGATATTCCCTGGTAAGCGTTCAGAACAAAGTGCTGCGTATAATCGCCCTTACCCTGAACCTTGATTTGCGCTTCGTCCCAGTAAAGTCCGCCGATTTGAATATGTTCTGTGCCGGAATCATCAACATAAGTGCTCCAGCGCGCGGGCTTGTTAGCAAAATTCCCCACAACCGGACCAGAACTGTAATAGTCTCCGAACATAGCCGCGATATTTTTACAAAACATACTGCCTCCTAAAAATTTATTATTATCTATATATCGTTAGTTGTGAAAAATCGTCTCATTCTTTATTTGATCCGGCGCGGCGGTTTCAGGCAATCGCGCCGGTCAAACACTCTTTGATGCACTCGCCGCAGTTGGTGCATTTTTCGGGATCAATGACGGCCAGATTGTCTCTGATCTCAATCGCCTGAAACGGGCATTTCTTGACACAGCGGCCGCAGTTGATGCAGGCCGCAGCGCAGGCTGACTTGGCGTTTTTTGGTGTGTCGTGATTACTGCAAACCACCCGTTTCATCTCACGCTGGGGTACGCGCTGAATGATTTTTTTGGGGCAGATTTTCAGGCAGACGCCGCAATCCAAGCATTTGTCCGGGTCAACGCGCGGTACGCCGTATTCATTAAATGTTATAGCGCCGAACATACAGGCTTTTTGGCAATCGCCGAAACCCAGACAAGCGCGCGCGCATTTTTTGTAACCGCCCTGCAAAATCGCCGCGGACTGGCAGGAGGCAATGCCGGAATACGCATAGGCGTTCAGCGCGCGCGCGCCGCCCTGACAAAAAACGAACGCTGTCTTTTTGCCGTCCGGCGCGGCGGCTTCTTTATTTAACAGCACGGCGATCTTTTGCAAAGTTTCCGTGCCGCCCGGCGTGCAAAGATCGACAGCCGCATGGTCTGCCGCCAGCGCCTCAGCGTAACCGGCACAGCCCGACTGTCCGCAGGCCCCGCAATTATAACCAGGCAAAATTTCCTGGATCTGCTGAATCAGCGGATTTTCCGCGACGGACAGCCAGACCGCGGCCGCGGCCAAAAGCAGGCCTAAAACTCCGCCCAAAATTACCAGCGCCGTTAAACTGGCTGCCATAAAAAACTCCTAGCTGACCTGCAAACCGGAAAAACCTAAAAAAGCAATAGACATTAAAGCCGCGGTAATAAAAGTAATCGGCACGCCTTGAAAACGTTTCGGCACGGGCGATTTTTCCAGACGTTCGCGAATGCCGGCCATGGCCAGCAGCACCAGCGCAAAGCCTAAGCCCGCGCAGACGCCGTGTACCACAGACTGCAACAAATCGTAATTTTTATTGATATTCAAAATCGCCGCGCCGAGCACAATACAGTTCGTCGTGATCAGCGGCAGATACACGCCGAGAGCTTTTTGCAGCGGCGGCGAAAATTTGCGCAAGCCCATTTCCAGCAGTTGCACCAAGGCGGCAATGATTAGAATAAAGAAGACTGTTTGTAAATAAGTGATTTGCAGCGGGACCAAAATGTAGTACTGAATCAGCCAGGTAACTAGCGATGACAGCGCCAGCACAAAAGTTACCGCCGCGCCCATGCCGGCCGCCGACTCCAGATGGCGCGACACGCCGATAAACGGGCAAATGCCCAAAAACTGGGTCAGCACAAAATTATTGACTACCAGAGCGGAAACCAAAATGGCAAACAGAGACATTAGAAAATTTTAGGAGATATAGTTGTTTTTTGCAAGAAATCTCTGCTATTATGCTGTACTAGTAGGGGGCAGTTATGCAGCGGAACGGCAAAGGCAAACGCTCGCACAAAGTCAAAACCGCCAGCGGCAAAACGCACAATTTTACGGCGCGCAACGTCAATCTCAACAAACTGGCGGCGCATAAAATTGATTTTAAGCGTCTGCAATCCGAACTGGAGAAAGAAAAATTTCTGCTGGACGCCAGCGATATACCGATAGACTAATTTATGGCCGAATTATTACTCAAAAACAGATACTCTCTCGGAGAGCCTCTCAAAACAGACGCTGCCGGCGTCTGGCACAAAGGTCTGGCGCTGGCCACCGGACAAACAATCTCGATACGCGCTTACCGGTCGGAATTTTGCCAGCCGGCTCTGCTGGAAAAACTTCAGGACAGCATACTGGAAACCGCCAGCCTGCGCCACCCAAACATCACGCGCGTCATTGACAGCGTTTCTTTGCCGGACGGACGTTTTTTTGTCATTTACGACACGCCTTACGAAAAATCTCTGGCGGATATTTTGGCCAAAATCAAACGCCTGCCGCTGCCGGAAACTTTGAACATCATCACCGCCGCCGGCAAAGCGCTGGAACACGCGCAGGATCAGGGCATTGTGCACGGCGCGCTCTGTCCGGACAACATCGATATTTTGAATAACGGCGAAATCAAAGTGCGTAATTTTTATATTGACGGGCTGCTCAACTCTTTGCTGACCGTGCAAAACAAACCGGCTATTCTCGATGCGGCGTATCTGGCGCCCGAGCAGCTGCGCGGCGAGAGTTTAGGTAAAAGCACCGATGTGCTGGGGCTGGGTTTACTTTTTTACCGCCTGCTGGCCGGCCGCACGGCTTATCCGGAAATAAATAACAAACAAATGATGCTCAAGAATTATTTGCGGCCGCCGGAAAAACTGACAATTATTTTGCCGGATTTTCCGCAATATTTGGAAGATATTATTTTCAAAGCTCTACAACACCGCGCCGCTTACCGCCAGCAGTCCGCCGCGGAATTTCTCGGCGATTTGCAGGCGCAAAAAGTTACTATGCCGGTGGCCGAGTTGATCCAGCGCGAGCAGGCTGACGGCAATCCGGAAAATCAGCCGATTGAGACGCTCTCGGTAAATGTGCCGGAATATGCTAATATTGACGGGCTAGACGATATAATTCCGCAGCACCGCGCAAAAAGGACAACTATGCCGACAGAAGAAATTCCTAATAATACGCCCGCGCCGAAAAAAAATCCGCCGTTGCCTTTTGACCGGATTATTTATTACGCGCTGCTGGGGATTTTTGCCGCAGGCCTGGCGCTGTTCATCAACTCCATTTTCTTTAATTATTTTAATTCCGTGCCGCGTATTTCCATACCAGATGTGCTGAACATTCCGGCTGAAGAAGCCAGCATTTTGCTGCGCGCCCAGGGGCTGCGCGTCAAATTTGGCGGGTATATCAATTCGGATATCACGCCCAATCACGTGGTGGCAATCGATCCGGTTGTCGGCCGCATTGTCAAGAAAAACCGTATCGTGCGCATTTACACCAGCCAGCAGACCACCGGCCTGACCGCGCCCAATCTAATCGAGCATACTTTGCAAAGCGCCGTGCCGCTGATGGCAGACCGCGGCCTGACGATCAATGTAGCCGAGCGTGTTTACAGCAACAAATATCCAGCCAATCAAATCATCAGTCAGGCGCCGGAAGCTGGCGCGGCGATTGAGCGCGGCGAAAAAATCAATGTAACCATCAGCGACGGTTATCCGGTTTGGCTGGAGATCAAAGAAAAGACTGTTGAGAAAATTTCTCTGGTCCTGCATTTACAAAACGAGCCGGAATGGGAACAGCAAAATGCCGTAGTCTATTTGCAGACAAGAAACCGCCGCCGCAAATTTGCGGAAAAACTTTTGCACCCGGGCGAAAAAACAAATTTAGAAATTACTGCCGAACTGGGGTCAATTATTGAAGTTTATTATTTCAACGATCTGGCCTACCGCCTGGAATTACAGGACGACCTAGATCAGTAGCCGGGTTTTCCCGCCAGCTTAAACAATTTGTCTTTCCAGAATTGCACGCCGGGCTGCACAAAAGGATTATGTCCTAGCAAATAGCCCTGTATGGCCGTCGCTTTCATCAGCAGATAATGATATTCACCCAGATTTTGCGGCGTGATTTTTTCCAGCTCGATAGTCATATTTGGCACGCCATCGGCATAATGCGCGGCCAGCGGTCCGTCGATAGTCATTTTGTTAATATCGTTCAGCGTCAATTTATTTTGTGGTATATAGTTGAGTTCGTCGGTATCGTCTGCATACAACGGCACTGGCAGGTCGGCGCGCGGCGTCAAAATCTTGGTGGCGATCTCGATCAAGTCGCGCGGCCCCTGCTGGATCAACTGGCCGATCGAGTGCAAATCGCGCGGAAAAACCGCCGGCACGACATGCAGTCCGTGGCCGTAATGTCCTTCGGACTCCGGCTCGAGCTGCATAGTCCAGGCAAGATTTGACTCAAAAAACGCCGAGTTAGTAACCTGATACTCCGCAGCCGCGCCTTTTTGCCAGGCCAGGAAACGCAGCAAAGCGTAAAGCGCGGCGGGATTTTTTTCCGCGTCAGGATTGTCGATCAGCGGCAAAGCTTTTTTGTAACCGGACAAATATTCCGCGATGTCGATGCCGGCAATAGCGATTGGCGCTAGACCGACCGGCGTAACGACCGAAAACCGGCCGCCGATATTATCCGGTATTACAAAAGTTGCATAGCCCTCGCCGTCCGCTAGCTGGCGCAACGCGCCTTTTTTGGCGTCCGTTACGGCAATAATAAAATCTTTGGCGTTTTTACCCTGCCGCTGCTCGATCAGCCGCTTGATAAAACGGAAAGCTAACGCCGGCTCGGTGGTCGTGCCGGATTTGGAAATCACGACCACGCCGCAATTTTTGTCTTCGCCGATTTTCAAACAATGCGCGTAAAAATCCGGATCGGTGTCGCAGCCGATAAAATACAATTTCGTTTTCAGAACATCATTGTAATTTTTGCCGTAAACCGCCTCGATGACGGCCTTTGGCCCCAGATACGAGCCGCCGATGCCGATAATAAAAACCACATCGCATTTATCCGCTAAATTGCGGGCGGCGTCCTGGATTTTCTGGATTTCCGCCGGAGTTATGTCTCTGGCATAAGTCTGCCAGCCGAGCATCGGCACACCTTTGTCCTGATTGTCGCCCTCGCCGTGGTTGAGCGCTTCAATAATATTTTGCACTTTCGCAAATTGCATTTTCATTTCATTTTCGGTGATTTGAATACCGGTCTTTGGCGTGTTCAGCATGTTTTGATAATTTAGTTTCATTTTTATTTCCTTTCTTTATAAATCTCTGTTATTTTTTCCACAACCTGCTCAATAGTCAGGCCGGTGGTGTCGACTTCGACAGCATCGTCTACTTTGCGCAATGGCGAGGCGTGGCGCATGCTGTCCTTGCGGTCGCGCTCAACAATATCTTTTTGGGTTTCCGCCAAATCAGCTTTTTCGCCTTTGTCCAATAACTCTTGATAGCGCCGCCTGGCGCGTTCCTCGACCGAGGCGGTCAGAAAAATTTTAAGCTCCGCGTCCGGAAAAACCACCGAACCGATGTCGCGTCCTTCCATGACAATATCGCTGCCGCGCGCGGCCAGACGCTGCTGCGCCACTACACAGCGGCGCACTTCCGGCAGCGCCGAAACTGTGGAAACATTTTCGGTAACTTCTTTGCTGCGGATTTTAGTTTCATCGATTTGCGCAAAATCGGTCTGCTCGGCAGTCCGAATAAGCGCCGCCGCGTTCTGCAAATTTACGTTCTCGGACAGTACCCGATAAGTAACCCAGCGATAATACGCGCCAGTGTCGATATGTTTGAACCCCAGATTTTTGGCCAGAATTTTGGCGATAGTGCTTTTGCCTGAACCGGCTGGCCCGTCGATAGCGATTTGCATGAAAGCATTATAAAGGGAGAGGGGGGAAATAAAAAGGGAG
>BGZN01000044.1 GCA_003864455.1 Candidatus Termititenax aidoneus
AGGGGCGGTAAACTCTTGAACATCGCCAGTATAGGAAAAGTCTACTATTTCAGCGGCGGCTGTTGAGAGGCAAAAAGCGAGAGCGAAAGAAAGGGACAGGCATGTTTTGGAGAGCTTCATATCAAGCCCTCAAGAATAGACACTGCATATATGGTGTCTGTATTGTAGTTATACGCTATTAGCGGGGGGGGGGGGGGGGGGGAAAAACGCGGCGCGGCCAGCGCAGCTTACCTTGACCGCAAGTTCCTTGCCAGCGCCGTGACAGTCGCTAAAAAATTTTTTCATCAGTAAACTCCGGTTTTTGGTTTTTTGTTTTTCACAAATAGCGCGGCAAATATTTTGCCCGTAGCGAACGTAACCTTCAGCGCTATGCCGTGTTCGCTTTGGGTAAAGATATTTGCCGCGCTTTGACTACGTACCTGTCCCTATGTTTCAAGATATTCCCCGTAGCGAAGTAAATATTTTCACTAAAGCAGCATAAGCACTAAAACTTCGGTCACTATAGTATTGGTTACTTAGATTGCCTGCTGAATTATACCCTCGTTTTCCTGAAAGTATACATGCAAACGCATCGAAATTTTGCGGGGGATGCGCGGGCACGGTGGTGGTCGTTACTTTTTTATAACGATGCGCTTATGATATAATACTTGGTATATGACACCAAAGGAATTATTTCAAGAAATTGCGGCGCTTTCTCCTGATCAACAGGCAAGTGTCTATTCTTTTGTATATTTGTTAAAGCACCCTGATTATTTGCCTTTTGAGAAAAAGCCGACGGTCGAGCCATTTGCCAATGAGCGAGAAGCCCTCAACTTTGCCAATTATTATACCGAGAGAGCGCTAAATGAAACGCGGTGAAATTTGGACTCTTAAAGATAATAATTAAAGATATGCATCTTATTGCCGCTAAATTGGCCAAAATACTAGAAATCCATAAGCAGGATATTGAGGAATAAAACTATTTTCCGCCAAAATTTTAGGGATACTGTTTTGTTATTTTATTGTATATAATCTGCTGTATGCGCCGCGCCAAAATATTTTTGCTGTTGCTGGGGATTTTGGGATTGTGCGGCTGCCGCTCTTACACTGACGAGGCTGTCCTGAAACAGAACATCGGCGCGCTGCTGGAGAAATATCAGCGCGGCGTGAATGACATGAATAAAGGCTTGCTGGAAAGCGTTATTTCGGATAAATTTTCTTTTTATAATACAGACCGCGCGCGGTACATCGAAGGGCTGTTGTCTATGACTATGCTGATCGACAAAATGACTTACGGCAATATCCGCGTGGAAGATTATAAGATTTTGGCTGATGTGCAAACCGACGGCAGCATTATTTTTAAACCGGAAGTGCAAATGCCGCTTTTTAAATCTGTGCCTTTTATGCAGGGCAAGTTGAGAACGCGTTCGGTTTTTGCTTTTTTGTATGAAGCCGAAGCGGATTTAAAAATTTTGACTGAGGATCAAATCCTGACCGAAAAAGAAATTTTCTGGGGCGCGCGTCCGCCGGGCATTATCCAGCCGGTGTTGTCCGCCTACCACGTGGCGCCGGGCGATCAGGTCGAGGTGAGATTTTGGGTCAATAAATCCAATAATGACGTGCTTTTTGTTTTTGTCAATGAACAAATGCTGGGCGGCTATGCGCTGGGCGATTTGGACGGCGAGATGGCGAATTACACAGTCAAAGTACCGGCCGCATTGCAGCGCGGTGATAATTTTGAAATAAAACTGCTGGCTTTTGCGGGGCAGGTGGATTTGAATAATCCTGACGAAGCGGTTTTGCAGGGCGCGGCGGTCAGAACTTTTGTCCTGCCGGTAAGATGAAAGGAGAGGTTTTATGAAATTGGCGTTGATCGGCGGCGGAAACATGGCCGCAGCGATCCTGCAGGGCGTGCTGAATAGCAAACTGCTAACCGCGGCAGAGATTATGGTTGCGGACGTGTCGGCAGACCGGCTGAAGTATCTGGCGGAAAAATACAAAATACAGACGACGTCAAACAATGTGCAGGCTTTGCGCGCGGCGGAAAACGTCCTGCTGGCGGTGAAACCGCAGGCCAGCGCCGGCGTGATCGATGAGCTGCAGGCTGTTGGACGGACGGAGCAGCTGATCATCACGATAGCCGCCGGCGTGCCGATAAGCAGGATTGACGTCAAGCAAAACCTGAAAGTAGCGCGCGTTATGCCGAACACTCCGGCGTTGGTCGGTCAGGCGGCCTCGGCGGTCTGTTTCAATGAACGGGTGTCCGCGGCGGACAAAGAATTTGTGCGGAAATTACTGTGCAGCATAGGCGTCATGGTGGAAGTTGCCGAAAAAGACCTGAACGCGGTTACCGGACTTTCCGGCTCGGGGCCGGCTTTTGTTTTCCGGCTGATGGATTATTTTATCCAGGCCGGCGTGCAGCTCGGACTGTCCGCAGACCAGGCGCGGACGCTGACTTATCAGACTTTTTTAGGGAGCGCGCTGCTGGCCGGCGAGAGCGGCCGGCCGCTGGAAGAGCTCATCGCGCAGGTTACTTCGCCGGGCGGCACTACGCAGGCCGGACGGGAAATTTTGGAAAACTCTGCGGCCGGCCAAATCCTCACCGACACGCTAGTCCGCGCCAAGGAACGGGCTGACGAATTGGCGAAAGGAAAATAACATGACAGAAATTTTGGGTTTGACGCACAGCATTGTCCGTAATTTTATAGACACCGTGGCTTATGTTTTGGAATTGTTGATCATTATCCGCTGTGTGCTGAGCTGGTTTCAGCCCAATCCGTACCACCCGGTAGTACGCAAAATTTACGAGCTGACCGATCCGCTCTTGCGGCCTTTTCAGGGGATTCTGCATTTCGGCGGTCTGGACCTGTCGCCGGTTTTGGCTTTGCTGGCCATAGGTTTTGCGCGCAGTTTGTTGTTGAGATTTGTGTAAATGATTTAGAAAAACCGCCCCACAAAGTGTTTCCCTAAATCTAATAAGGCTGCGAACAAACTTTCTTCTTGCCGCTTGGTCAACGCCGTTAACTCGCGCGCGCTGACAAAAGCACATTCATCGGAAAAGGTTTCAGGATCTGTGTCCAGCAGCGCTATTCTGGTCAGATCAAAATTATGCAGCGCCAGGATATTTTGCAGCGTTTCTTTTTGGCCACTGAACGGATCGATTTTGAACCATTGATAAACCCCGTTCTGCCCGGCCGGGCCGGCGTAGTACAGCGGCTGGCCGCCCAAAGCCAAAATAGTTTTGCCGCCGTCCGGATTTTTATATAATCTGCCGGCAATAATGCGGCCGTCAGGGTTTCGGAGTTTGATCAATGTATTCCCGTCAACTTGCTGTGAGCTGTACGCGGCTTGCTGCGTTTTGGTTTTCGTTTCCGTAGCGCTGATAGTCTTTCCGAACATTGTCTGGCCTCCCGATTTAGTTAATTTACGGCAGGATATCGCAAGGACGGTTAAATCGTTGCAGAATAAAACCCCGCAGCTTTGGCTTGCCTGGAAAACAGCCTCTGTGTATGAACAGAGGCTGTTTTAAATAACAAATATTGTTTTAACAATTATATATACTTATTTGGCCAATCGCTCTTGCGCTTCACGTAGTTTTTCCTCAGCTTTTCGTAATTCAATTTGCGCGTTTGCCCGTTCGGTTTCTTCCTCATGCCGCTTAGTTAGTTTCTCATCGCGCCTTGCTTCGTGTTTAAGCATTTCATCTCCAGCCTTAACGAAAGCTTCCTCAGCCGCCCGTAGCTTAGCTGAATTTTCCGGGGTTGGATTCTTGCTAAAATCATTTATGGCAGATTCAAGATGTTCTTTGGCTTGATTTATTGCGTCCTTAACCGCGGTGCGAATCGCCATATCTTCATCGGCCTCCATTTGTTCTTGCGTGGCCCTGGTCACGGCTTCCTCTTCGGCCGTGGCCGTGCCCCACTTCTCATGAATCATATTTTCTATGTTGTCGAATCCCGCTTGAGCATCATTAAGATTGCTCTGCGCTTCCACGATTTCGTTTTTTAAATCTATAACTTTTTCCTCCAATTTTTCAATTTCATCGGCTGCATTAAGGAAAATATCAAATTGAGAGATATTTATTGATTGGCGTTCTTTCTTGATGTCGATTTTCTCGTTGCGCTTGCTGATCTTATTGTCCTCATTGCCGGGAGTGTTTTTCTCTACGGGGTGTTTATTTTTCTCCGGCTTTGCGGTGGTGGTGGTGGAGTAAGAATTCCAATTTGGTTTATTTCCATAACGATTATCAATAATAGTCATAAAAAATCTCCTTAAAATCGGCTCATCCAGTATCTCTGGCTTGTTGCCTAAAAACAAAAAAATACAAACGCAAAAAACAAATCATACCATAGGCGCTGCTCCTTCCTTTCAAAATATACCCTATTTTTCTTGAAATATACCTGACGCTCTTGCGGTATGGTGCTTCCTCGTGCGCATTGAAACCGCGCTCGGACGCACTATACATTCTTTATTGTAAGTACTCTTGATTTGTTGCAAAGATTTTTAGGATATGGGAAAAAGGTAAAATAAAACCCCGGCTTTGACACCGGGGTTTGTTTGCGGCTTTCAGATAGCCGTCTGCGGCTTTTTTAAAGCAAATTGTCTCTGTGCGATTATCTCTTCAAACTCATTGAGCAAGTACTGAGTGCCTAAAACATGCAGAGCGGCGTAACTATGCATTACATAATCAAACACTCCGGTCTGTTTGAACAAAGCGAGCACTTGATCCCCGGGAATATTGTTTTTTTGTTTGTACGCTTCAATAGCGTAAATCAGGAATTTATACTCTTTGCTCATCAAGCTGACTCCTCAGGAAACTCTATTTGCCCAGACGCTTTTTCTGTAAAAAACATTTCTGCCAATTTTGACGCGCTGTAATGCCACAAACCGGTTTTTTCCGCGGATAACAGCGAATATAACTTAGACTGGTAAAATTGCTCCATGGCCTGGTATTCAGATATATTATTTTGAGCAATGATTTTAGCAATTATTTCCGGTATCAGCACCGTCAGAATTCCTGTTAATTTAGCTGGCGGCATGATCCACCTCTAAGCGGTCTGTATAGATCAAATATTTTAGCGATTCTGCTGTTTTAAATACAAGCTGATTAAAAAGTTTTTTAACTTTGAGCTGCTCTTTGGCTTGCTCGATAGATAATACGCCGGTTTCGTACAATTGAATTGTGAGATATACGTCATCATTGGCGACTGCGCCATACACACAATCAACCGCTTCGGTCGGCTCATTACCTCTGCGGCAATTAAGCACAAAGTCAAACCAGGTGTCAGACACTCCGTCAAAAGAAAGCAGCTTTAGCTGTTTGTAAGCAAGCGCCTCATCAAATTGATAAACTGATACCAGCGGCTGGCCGCCTTTTCTAGCGACCACCTTTCTAGCAAATGCCGCCGCTTGTTCGCGGTTGGTGGTGGTATAAAATCCTTTGCCAAAATCGATTCCGCGATTGGGCGTTACAATTTTAGGACTTTTGACCACGATATTTGAGCCGTGATATAAAATCATTTTTGTTCCTTGCTTGATTATATCATTTATAAAGCTAAAAACCCCGGCTTTGACACCGGGGTTTGTTTGCGGCTGCGCGTCAAATGCTCGTTATTTCTTGCCGATCATGTATTTCAACAAATCGACCACGCGATTGGAATAACCCCACTCATTGTCGTACCAGGACACAATCTTAAAGAAACGCTTTTCGCCTTTGAGATTGTTCTGCAAGGTAGCCAACGAATCATAAATCGAGGAGCGGTTATCATGAATGAAATCCGTCGAAACCAATTCCTCATTAGCTACGCCCAGCACGCCTTTTAAATAACTGTCAGCGGCTTTTTTGAGCAGGCTGTCGATTTCCTCGATGGAAGTGTCTTTCTCGGCACGGAAAGTCAGGTCGACCACGGACACATCGGGAGTCGGCACGCGGAAAGACATGCCGGTCAGTTTGCCTTTGGTGGCCGGCAGGACTTCGCCCACCGCTTTGGCCGCGCCGGTAGTCGAAGGGATAATATTCGCCGCCGCCGCGCGTCCGCCGCGCCAGTCTTTTTTGGACGGGCCGTCCACGGTTTTTTGCGTGGCCGTATAAGAGTGGATCGTCGTCATCAATCCGGTCTCAATGCCGATGCCTTCCTTTAACAGCACATGCACCAGCGGCGCGAGGCAGTTGGTCGTGCAGGAGGCGTTGGACACGATATGGTGTTTGGCCGCATCATACTCTTCATTGTTTACGCCCATGACTATGGTTTTGACTTCGCCTTTGCCCGGAGCGGAAATGATGACTTTTTTCGCGCCGGCTTCCAGATGGCCTTTGGCTTTTTCAGAGTCCGTGAAAAGTCCGGTGGACTCGATCACGTACTCAATGCCGAGGTCTTTCCAGGGCAACTGTCCCGGCTCTTTGGCGGCCGCCACGCATTTGATCTGGTGGCCGTTGACAGTCAGAACATCGCCTTCGCCTTTGACCTCGCCTTTGAATTTGCCGTGCACGGAATCATACTTGATTTGATACGCAAAATAATTCGCGTCGGTCGAAACGTCCGCCACCGCGACCAAATCGATTTCCTTTCCGAGAAGATTTTGCTCGACCATGGCGTTGAACACCATGCGTCCGATGCGCCCAAATCCGTTAATCGCTACTTTTGTGGCCATTTTTTTGCTCCTTTGTGCTTTTATTGCTTTTCCAGGTCGGGATAAAGTAAGGGGATATTAGTAAATAGAGGCGGAATTGTCAAATTTTAGGCTAGGGTGTCTTCTGATTGCTTATCGCGCGCCTGTTGAATTGTTAGCACTCTCCTCTTGACAGTGCCAAAACCTCTTGCTAAAATCTCCGCCGAAAATCCAAAAAAATAAGGAGGAAGAAAATGGCAGTCAAGTTAAAACCATTGCATGACAAAATTGTCATAGAAAAACCCGGGGAGGAAAAAGCCACGAAGTCCGGCATTATTCTGCCGGATAACGCCAAAGAAAAACCGCAGACCGGCAAGGTCATCGCGGTCGGCAACGGCAAAGTGCTGGACAGCGGCACGAAAATTCCGCTGGAGATCAAGGTCGGTGACACCGTGTATTATTCCAAATACAGCGGCACCGAAATCAAAATCGACGAAAAAGAATACATTATTATCGCCGAGAGCGATGTTCTGGCGATAGTTGTTTAAGCGTTGCTGCAAAAAATATTTTAAAGAAAAGGAGAGAGAAAAATGGCAAAACAGTTAGTATACGGAGATGAAGTGTGTGTATAAATGCATCGAATTTTCTTAATATATCATGTGTAATTCAAAGATATAACTTCGGCCGCTTTGCGGCCTTGTTGCCCTCTCTTCACTTTGTTTCACTGTCTACTTTTTCCCCGGCTCAAGATCGATCAAGCGCCTTGTTAAATTTTGAACTGTCAAAAAAGGAGATTTTAAGCGATTATTACGCCGGTCAGAATTCGCGATTGCTTCTTTTATAAGTTTGGGTTTGTCGCGAAGCAATGCTTTCAGCCAGTCTAAGTTCCCTTTATTGTAAGGCTGTCCGGCTTTCCTTGAGAGCTCTTTTTGCAGTCTTGTTTTGTCCGTTTCTTTTGATTGGGCAAAATGCTGTATCAAATACGCTTCAAAACACGGCTGTGAAAAAGCGAGCTTGATGTTTTTGCTTTCGGCATATTTCTTTAAATCCGTATAATTGATGTTATTGTCATTATCACATACAGCCCAAGTTTCAATATCGGCTTCCTCCTCGGCCAATTCTTTGCTGTATTTTTTTCTTTCTGCAGCGCAAGCGTCAATAATGTGAAAATCTTGTCCTTTTTTTCCAAGTACTTCAATAGTCCTAGTTGCAGTGGTTCTATATAATTTAATTATAAACTCAAAATATAATTTTTCTGTTTTACTTCCTTCACAGCAAATCAGCACTATTCTGGGAACTATCATAATCTTAAGTTAGCGCTCATAATTGGAACTCCGCCATAGATTCCCTGTCGATAACGTTTTTCAAAAGACTCATCCTTGCGCACGGACTTATCTGTCAAGGGGATAATGACAGATTCTTCCGCAAGGTTTTTTTCAACAAGCACAATGTCTTCTCTGGCCAATTTATCCAGAATAGCGGGCACATGAGTATTTATAATCAACTTCGCCCGGGATTTGTTGATATTTTCTGATTTGAACATTTCTACCACCGCAGCGGCCAATTGCGGATGTAAATACGCGCCAAATTCATCAAGATAAATAGTGCTGCCTTTATCCAGAGCTTCAATTATTGGAGCTGCTATCTCAAAGAATTTTTTTGTTCCCATAGATTCTTGGGCAAAATCCAGCTTTTGTTGGCCAATAACCGTTCTCTCATTATCGCGAACCGCATGCGTTGTTGTTGTCTGTACAGTAATTTGATTATTCAGCCCCTTGGTTTCATCGAAAGAAAAATCTCTAATAGAAAAATCCGCATCATTTAATAACTTAATGATTTGATTTTTTAGTTCCGGCTTTTTTTTGAACAGTTCAAAGGCCATAACATAAGAAATCTGCTGAGGTATTTCTCCTAAAAACACATCAACAGAACTCAGCAAATCAAACACAATATTCGCATATTTATTATTCTCTTCCCTGGCTTTGGTGATTAACAAGGTCTCGTTTCTGGTTTTCTCCACCAACTTTCTGCCAAAACCATATTTTTCTGCAGAATCACTAAGCCGCCGTTCTGCGTCTCTCTTAAAAACAACTTTCATTTTTTTGGAATTATTTGATTGTTCCTTGAGAATTTCACTAGTAATTCGGTCGTTGTCAATAGAAAACGCATATATATATATCTTGTCCGTATGTTTAAATTTTATGCTAAATGAAGAATCTTCCTTGTAAGCGTCTTGCTTAAACAAAAAAGGGTCATATTGCGGTTTATTTGGAAATTGCACCGGCAAAGGAATTCCGTTAAAAACATTTCCTGCAATTGCTGAAGTGCTGATAAATGTCTTAAAAAAATTTAAAGCCTTGGCCGTATTTGATTTTCCGCTGGCGTTTGCTCCAAACAAGGCAGTAACAGATCGGGCGGCATTATCTCCAAACGAGATAACTTGTTCTGAATAGAAAGAACGAAAATTTTTTATTTTAAATTCTAATAATTGTGGCAACATGAGTATATATTAACAGATTATTAGCCTAAAGTCAAGCATATTGCATTTTTTTTACAAAAAACGATGGTTGCGGTCGATATTTTTGCTATTATCTCCACAATCTTGTATGTAGCCGCAGCGGTTCAATGGTATAATTAATTATAAATATGGCTTATTCTATCGACACGCGCACTTTGCGGCCGGGGGATATTTATATTCCGGTCAAGGGCGCGCGCTTTGACGGGCACGATTTCATTGACGAAGCGCTGCGTAAAGGCGCTAGCAAAATACTCGATGTGGATTTAGGCCAATTCGCGGCGGAACAGCGGCTAAAATACGCTATTCCAGTCCTTGCGGTTACCGGCAGTTCGGGCAAGACCACGACCAAAGACTTGCTCGCCGCGGCGCTGGGGCAAAAATTCAATTTAATAAAATCCGCTGAAAATCAAAACAACGAGATCGGCGTGCCGCTGACGCTCCTAAAAATAACCCAACAAACAGAATTGGCTGTCGTGGAAATGGCCATGCGCGGCGCTGGACAAATAGATTATTTGACTAAAATCGCCAAACCCACGCACGCTATTATCACCAATATCGGCTGGACGCATATCGAGTTGCTCGGCGGCAGAGACAATATCGCTCAAGCCAAAGCCGAAGTCATACAGCCAAATATGACGATTTTTTTAAATGAAAATGATGATTACTATGCTTATTTGAGCAAGGCTGCCAATGAAAGGAACGCGCGAGTGATCGGCTATAAAAGCGCAAAAATTTTGGACATCAATAAAGCCGCGGCAACTGCCGCCGCCAAACATTTTGGCCTGACCGACGGGCAAATCGCCGCAGGTCTGGTGCGGTATCAGCCTTCGCCGCAGCGCCAAAAAATCATTGAGCATAACGGCGTTATTATCATCGATGATACTTACAATGCCAATCCTGACGCTACGAATTTCGCTTTGCAGGTTTTGCGGGAAACGCCGGCCGCGCGGCGTATTGCCGTGCTGGGCGATATGCTGGAGCTGGGCGGCTGGGCGGAAAAACTGCACCGGCAAATCGACACAAGCAGCCTGGATATTGTCTATACTTACGGCAAATTGTCCGAAAACATTCCGCATCGGGAACATTTTACGGATAAAGCCGTTCTGGTGAAAAAATTAAAAGAACTTTTGCGCCCGGGCGACGCTGTGTTAATCAAAGGCTCGCGCGGTTTGCAAATGGAAACTATTATTCAAGAATTAGGAACTCCGGGCCACCAGCAGTGAGAACACAATAAACGAAACCGCCACGATCAGCGTGAATTGGTCGAGGCCTTTTTCCATTTCTTTTTGCGCGTTGCCGTAAACATTGGCCTGGCCGCCGATACCGGCAATGCCGTCAGCTTTGGCGGAATGCAGCATCACGGCAATGATCAGCAGCACCGCGGAAATCTGCTGTAAGATTAAATAAAATATCATGCCAGTAAACTCCTTCCGGTAAATTCTTTCGGCTGCGGTATACCCAGTATTTCTAACATGGTCGGCGCGATATCGGCAAGCACGCCGCCGGAGCGCAGCGTCCGGTTTTTTTGGTCGGTTACATAGATCAGCGGCACAGGATTTAGGGAATGCGCAGTCCAGACTTCGCCGTTTTGCAGCATTTGATCGGAATTGCCGTGATCGGCGGTGATCAATAACTCTCCGCCCTGCTCCTGCACCGCGGCAACCAGCCGTCCAGCGCATTTGTCCACAGCCTCGACCGCTTTTTGCGCGGCGGCAAAAACGCCGGTGTGTCCGACCATGTCCGAATTGGCAAAATTCAAAATGACCACTTCATATTTGCCGGATCTAATGGCCGCTTCCGCTTTGTCGGCGACTTCAGATGCGGACATTTCCGGCTGTAAATCGTAAGTCGCGACTTTGGGCGAAGCGACGAGTATCCGGTCTTCATTTGGATACGGCTCTTCCCGTCCGCCGTTAAAGAAAAAAGTCACATGCGCGTATTTTTCCGTTTCGGCGGTGTGCAGTTGTCTCAAACCTCGCTTGCTCAAAACTTCGGCCAGACAATTGGTAATTTCCTCTTTGGCAAAAGCGACCGGCGCCGGAATAGTCTCATCATACTGCGTCAGACAGACAAAATGCGTCTGCGGCCACACCTGACGCGCAAAGCCTGAAAAATCCTTGTCGGTAAAAGCGCGGGTAAGTTCGCGCGCGCGGTCGGGACGGAAATTGAAAAACACTACGGAATCGCCGTTCTGCACCGGCTCGGCCCCGGAAACAATCGCCGGTTTGACAAATTCATCGTTTTCGTCGCGCGCGTAAGCGGCGTCTATGGCGGACTGAGCGTCCGGCGCGGCAAAGCCTTTTAATTCGGTCAACATCTCGTAAGCCTGCCGCACTCTCTCCCAGCGATTATCTCTGTCCATCGCGTAATACCGCCCCGTGATTGTCGCAATCTGCCCCGCGCCAATCTCTTTAGACTTCTCAGCAAATTGCCGGAAAAATTCTTTCGCCGAGCGCGGCGGCACATCGCGGCCGTCCAGAAAAGCGTGGACAAAAACTTTAGACAAGCCCTGACGTTTGGCCAGCTCCAGCAGGCCGTACAAATGTTCCAGATGCGAGTGCACACCGCCGTCGGAAAACAAACCCATTAAATGCAGCGCGGAATTATTTTTCCGGCAATTTTCCGCCGCCGCCAGTAATTCTTTATTTTGAAAAAAATCGCCGTCGCGTATCGCTTTGGAAATTCTGGTCAGCTCTTGATAAACAATTCGTCCCGCGCCCAAATTTAGATGTCCGACTTCGGAATTGCCCATTTGTCCGTCCGGCAAACCGACCGCTTCGCCGTCCGTGCGCAGCGTCGCATGCGGATAATCCCGCCAGTATTTATCCATATTCGGCGTATCGGCTGCCTCAATCGCGCTCTCGGTTTTGTTGTGATTGATGCCCCAGCCGTCGAGAATAATTAACATTAATTTAGTGCTCATGGTTTGAAAATTTTAGCAGGAAACATTGATTTTTAAAATCACTTAACCTATAATCCCCAGAACTTTTTGGGGCAAGGGAAATAAAATTGAAGGGAAGCGTTATGCTGAACAAAGTAATCACTGTGCCAACCGAAGAGACAAAAACTTCACCCTGGGCAAACGCGCTAAAACTCGGCGATTTGCAAAACCGCGCCGCCGATCCGCTGGACGCTGACATTTATAAAGCAAAAATTATTGATATTCGTGAACAAATGGGCGAATTGGCACGCGCCAGCACAGCCCCGACCGTGGTGGAATTCGGCACGTCCGGCTGGCGCGGCCGCATCGGTGAAGATTTCACGCTGCACAATGTGCGTAAAGTTACCCGCGCGATCATTGACACCATGCGCACTCCTGAATTTCTGGCAGCCAATGGTTATAATTCTTTTGCCGAGGCGCAGGAACACGGCCTTGTGGTTTTTCGCGACAATCGCTACATGGGCGACGAGTTTGTCGATGCGGCTTTGGCTGAACTGCACGCGGCCGGCATCAAAACTTATTCCGCTGGCGAATGTCCAACCGGCGTTGGTTCGGCTGTCGTTACGGAACTGCGCGCAGCCGGTTCGCTCAATTTCACGCCGTCGCACAATCCTATGGACTATGCGGGTTTGAAATTCAATCCGGCGGACGGTGGTCCGGCCGGGCCGGAAATCACCAATCTCATTCAAAACCGCGCCAATAAATATATGCAGGCCGCAGACTTTAAACCGGCCGAAAAAATTGACCCGACGCTAAATGAGAAAATTTTTCCCGTCTATATTTATCTCGATTTTCTGCAAAAAAGCCAGATCATCGATCTGCATAAAATAAAAGAATTACTGCTGGCCAACAAAGACAATCTCACGATTATTATCGACAATATGCACGGCTCGTCGCGCGGCGTGTTTGAAGCAATTTTCGGCGAGAGCATTATCAATCAACTCGACATTCGTTTCAAAAATACGGAAACGGATTATTCATTTCACGGCGTGAAACCTGAGCCGTCCGCCGCCAATCAAAAACCCTTGATCGCGGAACTGCAAAAATCTACCAAACCGCTGACTTTAGCCGCGGCTCTGGACCCCGACGCCGACCGCATCAGATTTGCCGATGCCGATCTGGACATTGATATGAATATGTTCTCCGCCATCGCGCTGGATTACGCGATCAAGCAAGGCTTGTCTCAGGGCGTTGTTACCTCCGTGGCCAGTTCTGGATTTGCAGCCGCTATCGCGCGCCAAAGAAATTTGCCAGAGACGGCTGCCGCTGTTGGCTTTAAAAATTTCCGTCCGGCTTTGGCGCAGCATGAGGCGGCTGTGGCTTTCGAGGAAAGCGACGGCATTAGTTTTATCGGTCATACTCTGGAAAAAGACGGCATTATTGGTTTTCTGGTTGCGCTGTCCGCCATGCTGGAAAGCGGCAAAAATCTTTCCGAGCTATACCATGAACTGCAAGAAAAATACGGTTATTACTATCCGGGCAAAAGCGGCCGGACTATCGAAGGCATTTCCATCACCGAGTGGCAGAAATTCCGCAAGGACGTTATCGAGAATATCAAAGCCAGTTATAAAACCGGCG
>BGZN01000045.1 GCA_003864455.1 Candidatus Termititenax aidoneus
TGCTTGTTGGCTACATTTTCCTTGGTATGTAGCGCGTTTCTCATGCCCGCGGCCGAAAGGTTTTTACCGGTGTCGATATTATAATCCCCCGTTGTAAAATCCGCGTCTGTTGTGTCTGTGTAGTTGCCTGCGTTTGCCATATACGTACCCCCTTGTTCTTTATCATTGGAAAAACACCCAATACGCTTTTTGGGTATTACTCCCTATACACCAATTCTAGCAGAGAATACACTTTTGTCAATAATCCCCATAAAAGGATTGGTAGAATGAACAAAGAAATTACTAGCGAAACGCTCAAAAAATTACTTAGCCAGAAATTGACTCTGCTGCGGGAAAAGAGCGGGGAAACTATGGAAGAAACCGCATTTGACCTTGGCTTGGACACCAGCGACTATTTTAAGTTTCTGAAAGGCAAGCGTCTGCCGCATTTATTGACACTATTGCGTCTCGGCCAAAAATATGGGGTAAGTCTGAGCTGGTGGTTTTCTGAACTGGAAGGAATTCCTTCAAACAAAATGCAGAGCAAAAACAACAGTCTAGAACTGCGCGTGGCCAGAATTATCGGCAATCTAGACGACCGCCTGCAAAAAGCCGCGCTGTCTATGCTGAAAGCCTCGGTCAAAAATCTGCTGAGCGTGAGCAGGTAGCTAGTCTTGCAGCAGCCAGCTCAGCACATTGAGCTGTTGAATGCCGTTGTGCGAAACGCGCGGCTCAAAATCTCTGGTCAGCAGGAATTTGGGATTGTGATCGCGTATAGCCTGCAGCGGAGATAGCGGCTTATCTAGCATAAAAATCTTTTTTTTGCATTACATTGCCAAAACTACCAAAAAGTCAATAGTTTTAGCAGTACACTGCTAAAAAATAGACTATTCTTTCATCGAGCACAGTTCGCCGCCCTGCTGCGCTGTTTGCGCAGCAGGATTTCCTCCTGCGGAGTGGCGCGCGCAAAGAACAACGCGCTCGGTCACACATTTACATTTCCCTCATAGAACATAAGTCTCCACACATGGTACATTCTTTAACATTTTGCCCCTTGGCCAGGCGGACAGAACGGGCTTTGGCGCTGTCCAGCGCCAGTTTAAATTGCGCATTCCAGTCCAGAGCCTTGCGCGCTCTGGCCATGGCCAGATCTCTGGCGGCGGAGCGTTCGGGATATTTTACGAGATCGGCGCTGTGCGCGGCGATGCGGCTGGCCAGTATGCCGTCGCGCACATCCTGCAAATCCGGCAAACCGAGATGCTCGGCCGGCGTTACATAACACAAAAAATCCGCACCGTTGACCGCCGCCAGCGTGCCGCCTATCGCTCCAGCTATATGGTCATAACCGGCGGCGATATCCGTGGTCAGCGGCCCCAGCACATAAAAAGGCGCGCCTCGGCAAAGCTTTTTCTCCAGACGCATGGAGCGCGCGATCTGGTCGTAAGGCACATGTCCGGGGCCTTCGATCATCACCTGCACATTTTTGCGCCAGGCTCTCCTGGTGAGTTTGCCCAGGATTTCCAGTTCCTTGATTTGAGCTTTGTCATGCGCGTCAGCCAGGCAGCCCGGCCGCAGGCCGTCGCCCAGCGACAGAGTAACATCATACTCATAAGCGATCTCGCACAATTCGTCGAAACGCTCGTACAGCGGATTTTCCTGAGACGTTTTATTCAGCCATTTATGGATATACGAACCGCCGCGGCTGACAACACCCGTTACACGGGGATAACGTTTGAGCAGCGCGGCGACTTCGCGCGTTACGCCGCAGTGCACAGTGATAAAATCCACACCCTGCGCGCAATGTTTGCGGATAATTTCCAGCAGCGCATCGCCGTCCAGCCCGCTGCGGCTCTCGCACATCAGCTGATAGATCGGCACTGTGCCAAAGCACAATTTGGTTTTGCCGAGCAAAGTCCGGCGCGTCCCGTCCAAATCGCCGCCAGTGCTCAAATCCATAACCGCGTCCGCGCCGTATTGCGCGCAGGCTTTGAGCTTGGCAAGCTCGGCCTGAATAGTGGAGCGCAGTTTTGAAGTGCCGATATTGGCGTTGACTTTGGTCAGGCAATTTTCACCGACCGCCATAGGCCGTATCGCGCGGTTTTTATTTTTGACCAGAGCGATCCGGCCGGATTTTAAACCCTGCAAAATCTTCCGCGCCGGTATTTGCTCATACTCCGCCGCCACGGTCATTTGCGGAGTTATTTTATTGGCCAGAGCATATTCACGCTGCGTAGTCATTAGTACGGGTCGCCTATGCGGTGCACGCGGATCATATTGGTGCTGCCGGCCGTAGCGATCGGAATGCCGGCCATGATGACCACCATGTCGCCGTCTTTGAGCAGGCCGGCTTCTTTGGAACGCCGTTCGGCCTCTTGCAGCATTTGCTTGATGCCGCTCATCTTGGCAAAAGGTGTCTGTCCCAGCAGCGGTATCACACCGCGGTAAAGCGCCATTTTGCTGCAGGTTTTGAGCCGGTCGGAAATCGCGATAATCGGCACTGACGAACGGTATTTGGAGAGCAGCAGCGGCGTGCGTCCCGAATCCGAAAAAGTAATTATGGCTTTGGCGTCAATCTCATCGGCCAATTCGTCGGCGCTGTCGCACAATGAACTCAACATGCTGTTTTCCCGAATAAAACGCGTTTTACGGGCCACCAGTTTTTTCTTGCGTCCGGATTGAATGATGTCCACGTCAGCCGCCACCCGTCCCATCAGGCGCACGGTCTCGATTGGAAATTTGCCCACGGCCGTCTCACCGCTGAGCATGACCGCGTCCGCCCAGTCATAAATCGCGGCAGCCACGTCGGAAACTTCCGCGCGGGTCGGCAGCGGATTGTTGATCATAGACTCCAGCATTTGCGTCGCCACGATAACCGGCACTCCGCCGTAATTGGCGCGGCGGATAATATCCTTTTGCAGAGACGGCACTTTTTCAATCGCCAGCTCCACGCCGAGATCGCCGCGCGCCACCATGATCGCATCGCTCACCGCCACGATCGCGTCGATATTTTCCACCGCTTCCGGCTTCTCGATCTTGGCGATAATTTTGTGTTCGGAATTATGGGCATGCAAAAAACCGCGCAAGTCCAGCACGTCCTGCGCCGCGCGTACAAAAGACAGAGCAAAATAATCCACGTCCATCTGCAAACCGCGCAGCACATCGGCTTTGTCTTTTTCGGTCAGCGCCGGCGTGGAAAGCTTCATGCCGGGCAGATTCATGCCTTTGTGATTGGACAACTCGCCGCCCGTCAAAACCCGGGTGTAAACATTAACCTCGTCTTTGCGCAAAACTTCCAGGCGCAGCCGCCCGTCGTCCAGCAAAATAATATGCCCCGCTTCCGCGTCCTTGACCAGCGGCTTGTACGTTGTGGAAACTTTTTGTTCGTCGCCGAGCAGATCTTCCACGGTCAGCGTAAACTCCTGGCCTTCCCGCAGCGCAATCCGGCCGTCCCGAAATTTGCCCACGCGGATTTTCGGCCCCTGCAGATCAATAAACAGCGCGGCCTGCGTCTTGAGTTTTTCGGAAAGAGCGCGCAAATCTTTTATCGCCTGCCCCGCCCGTTCGTAATCATTGTGCGAAAAATTAAAACGAAAAACGTTCACGCCCGCGGCCAGCAGTTTTTCCAGCATTTCCCGCGGAAAAGTGGCCGGCCCGACTGTGGCGACTATTTTGGTTTTACGGGATAGATCCAGCATGCCGGCTAGTTTAGCATATCCTTATAGAATTATCCCCGAAGACACTCTTTTTTGTAACTGGCTGCCTGCGCCGGTCAGTTACGCCAAGCAGCGCTTCAAGCGCTAACTTTGTCAGCGGGGCAAAAATAATGAAACCGTTTTGAACTAATTACGATAAATATGTGAACGCGCCAAAAGAGACTACCAAAAACGTTTTTGCCGCGATATAATCAAGCAGAAGGGACAGGGTAAAATGGCAACTCAAGGAAAGACCAAAATAAAAGCGGCGGCCAAGCAGCCGCTAAAAATTGTGGAGAGAACAATCCAAGCTCCGGCGGCGGAAAACCGCAAGCTGGAAAATTTTAAAAAACTGCTGGTCAGAAATCTAGAGCCCAAAGCCCGTCCGGAAAATGTGGTGCAAACTATCGTCGACGCCGCGCTGGTGTCGGAATACACGCCGCAGATCCGCCAGCGCAATTATTATCCGCACATGAAAGAAGTTATTTCCAACGCGCTGCTCAAAAACAAGATTTTGAAAAAAGAAGCGCTGGATATTTCCAAACATTATCAAAAACTGCTCGGTTAAATTTTGATGGGGGACAATATTTTAAACGCCGCTTTACTGGACAAGTACGCCGAAGTTTTGCTCTGGGGACTGACCACCGCGCATCAGAAAAAATACAAACCTTACGACACCATTCTGCTGCGCTGGGAACTGCCCGCTCTGCCTCTGGCGGAAAAAGTTTACGCAAAATTGGTGCGGCAGAAATTAAATGTCATTACGCGCGCGGTCGTATCGCCGGAGATGGAGCATAGTTTTTATCAGTATTCCGACAGCCGGCAGCGCAAGTTTGTCGCGCGCGGCGAGCAGGAATTATATGAAAATCTCCACGGCAATATTTTCATCAGCGCGCCGGATTCGCTGACGCATCTCAAAGACATTGACCCAAAAAAAATGGGTGAAACGGCGGTGGCGCGGAAATTTTTGCGCGAGATCGCCGAACGGCGCGAGGAGCGGGGCACATACGCCTGGACGCTCTGCACCTACCCGACGCGCGAGTTGGCCGCCAAAGCCAGAATGAGCCTGCCCGAGTACACCAAACAAATAATCAAAGCTTGTTATCTCAACGAAAAAGACCCCGTGCGCAAATGGCAGGAAACTTTGCGGCTGGCCACAGAGATCAAAAAATGGCTGAACGCTCTGCCGGTCAAAACTTTTCATATAGAAAGCGCGCACACCGACCTGACTATTTTGTACGGCGAAAAACGCCGGTTTATGGGCGTCAGCGGACACAACATTCCGTCTTTTGAGTTGTTCACCTCTCCGGACTGGCGCGGCACGCAGGGGCGGTACTATGCCAATCTGCCGTCCTATCGCGGCGGCAATTATGTCGAGGGCATAGACCTGACTTTCAGCAAAGGCAGCGCGGTCAAAATCCGCGCCAAAAAAGGCGAAGAGTACGTGCAAAAAACTTTGCGCCTGGACAAGCAGGCCAATAAAATCGGCGAGTTTTCCCTGACGGACAAAAGATTTTCCAAAATAGATAAATTTATGGCGGATATTTTATTCGACGAAAATTTTGGCGGCGCGTCCGGCAACTGCCACATCGCGGTCGGGGCTGCTTACTCCGACACCTATGCCGGCAATCCTAAAAATCTGACTAAAAAACTCAAAGCCCAACTGGGGTTCAACGACTCCGCTTTGCACTGGGATTTAATCAACACCGAGCAGAAAACGGTTACGGCCACTTTGCAAAACGGCAAAAAAGTTTTGATTTATGAGAAAGGTATGTTCCGGTACTAACAAAATTTCGGGGAGGGATTTTATGCAAGAAATTTTCCAGAGAATCAGCGTGCGCAAATTTACCGAACAAAAAATTACCAAAGAACAAATCCAGCAAATATTAAAAGCCGCGATGCAGGCGCCGTCCGCGTACAATCAGCAGCCTTGGGAATTTTTGGTCATTGAGGACAAGTCCGTCCTGCAAAAATTTACCGAGATACACCCCTACGCCAAATCGTTATTGAGCGGCGCGGCGGTCGGTATTTTTGTCTTGTGCGCCAAAGACCGCCTGCAATTACCGGAGATGGCCGCGCAAGACCTCTCCGCCGCCACGCAAAATATTTTGCTGGAGGCAGTGCACCTCGGATTGGGAGGCGTCTGGCTGGGCGTCAACGGCCACCCGGAACGCGCAGCCGCCGCGCAAAAATTATTTAATCTGCCGGACAATATCGAAGTGTTCGCGGCTATCGCCGTCGGTTATCCGGCGGAGAATAGAAAAGCGCAGTCGAGGTATGAGGAAAACCGAGTGCATTATGAAAAATACTAATCAACAGCCTTGACAACTGCTAGCTGACCGCCTATATTATCCTTGCAAATCGAAAGTATAACTTTCGATTTGCAAGGATAGCTCATGGCGCAATATTTGACCAGAATCAACGAATCCGCCCTGCGCGACCGGCTAAAAGCCGCGCCGGTAGTGGCCGTAACCGGCCCGCGCCAGTGCGGAAAATCAACCCTGGTAAAACATCTGCTCAAAAGGCACAAAAACACTCTCTACCTGGATCTGGAACGCCCCACCGATTTAGAAAAACTCGCCCTGCCGGAGTTATTCTTGCAGGCTCAAAAAGGCAAATTGATCTGCATCGACGAAATACAGCGCAAGCCTGAACTTTTTCCGCTGATCAGAAGCCTGGTAGATGAATGGCAGCGGCCTGGTTGTTTTTTAATCCTGGGCTCAGCTTCCAGAGAACTGCTCAAACAAAGTTCCGAAAGTCTGGCCGGCAGAATTTCTTATAACAGATTAACCCCCTTTTTATTAAATGAACTGCCCGGCTGCGCCATCGCAGACTATTTAACTTGCGGAGGTTTTCCGCGCAGCATATTGGCCGACAACAAAAAACATTCTTACGAATGGCGGCAGGACTTTATCGCTACTTTTCTGGAACGCGATCTGCTGCAATGGGCTGGATTTACGCCGACAACTATGCGGCGGCTCTGGAAAATGCTGGCGCATCTCAATGGCCAAACAGTCAATTTTGCCAGTCTGGGCTCTTCGCTAAACATCAGCGCAACGTTAGCCAGACATTATATTGACCTGTTAACCAGCACCTACATGACAGATTTGGTTGAGCCATATTTTTCCAATATGAAAAAGCGTCTGGTCAAAGCGCCCAAAGTCTATATCGCTGATTCCGGTCTGGCCAATGCCCTGCTGGAAATCCGCTCGTATACTGACCTCACGGGACATCCGTCTATCGGAGCTGTGTGGGAAAGCGTGGTGCTCGCCAATCTGCGGGGCTGGTATCCGGCGGCGGAAATATTTTATTACCGCACCTCTGCCGGAGCGGAAGTAGATTTCATCTTAAAATTCACCGGAAAAGTAATCGCTTTGGAATGTAAAGTGTCTAGTGAAACCAGCCTGTCCAAAGGCAATTATTTTGCACTGGAAGATATTATGCCGAATCATACCTTTGTGGTAACGCCATCCGGCTCTAGCTGGCCAATGCGAAAAAACATTGAAGTGGTCTCGTTAAAAGAACTGCGTTATAAATTGCGCAAGATACTCTCTTGAACATTTGTGTAAATTTCTTTTCTGAAGAAAAAACCTTGTCCGGTATTTCTACTCCCACTCAATCGTCGCCGGCGGTTTGGAAGAAATGTCGTAGCAGACGCGCGTGATTTCCGGCACTTCGTTGATAATGCGCGAGGAGATTTTCTCCAGCAGTTCCCAGGGCAGATGCGCTGCGCGGGCGGTCATAGCGTCCTCGCTGGTTACACAGCGCACGGCGCAGGTCATGCCGTAAGTCCGCGCGTCGCCCATCACGCCGACTGTCCGTACATCGGGTAATAAAATTACCGGCGCCTGCCAGATTTTGTTGTACCAGCCGGCGGCTTTGATCTCCGCCATGACAATGCTGTCCGCTTCCTGCAGGACGCGCACGCGCTCCGGCGTGATTTTGCCAATAATGCGTATGGCTAGTCCGGGCCCGGGAAAAGGATGCCGGTTAATCAGATCGTCGTGCAGACCCAGCTCGCGGCCGAGTTTGCGCACTTCGTCTTTGAAAAGCCAGCGCAACGGCTCAATAAGTTTGAATTTCATATCCTCTGGCAGACCGCCGACATTGTGATGCGTCTTGATTTTTGCGGCGGTTTTGGCCTGTGTGCCGCCAGCCACTGCGGATTCGATAACATCAGGATAAAGAGTGCCCTGCGCTAAAAATTGAAAATCGCCAATCTTGCGCGCCTCTTCCTCAAATGTGCGCACAAATTCATTGCCGATACGCTTGCGTTTCTCCTCAGGATCGCTGACGCCTTGCACCTTTTCCATAAAACGCCGCGAGGCATCGATGTGCACCAGATTTATCCGCATATATTTAGAAATAAGATCGACTACGCGCCGCGCTTCGTTTTTGCGCATGAAACCCTGATCGATGAACATACAAATCAACTGCTCGCCAATTGCTTTATGCAAAAGCGCGGCCACAGTCGTCGAGTCCACGCCGCCGGACAACCCCAGCAAAACTTTGCCACCGCTGACAGTTTCGCGGATGCGCTGAACTTCGGTCTCAATATAATTTGCCATTGTCCACACCGGCTGCGCCTGACAAACGCCAAAAATAAAATTTTTGAGTATGTCCAGGCCCTTGACCGTATGCGCCACTTCAGGGTGAAATTGCACGCCATAAATTTTACGCGCTGGATTCTCGACCGCGGCATTTTCCAAACTGTCCGTAGAAGCGATCCGGCGAAACCCGTCCGGCAGACGCACGCAGGAATCCCCGTGCGACATCCAGGCCGTAAAATTATCCTCCAGGCCGACGAACAAAGCCGAGCCGGTGTCCACGCGCAGCGCCGCTTTGCCGTATTCACGTTTTTCCGTGCGCCGCTCCACCTGTCCGCCCAGCATATTCACGACCAACTGCAGGCCGTAGCAAATACCCAATATCGGAATACCCAAATCCAAAATCGCGGCGTCCAACTGCGGCGCGTCTTTTGCGTATACCGACGCCGGCCCGCCGGAGAGAATTATACCCTCAGGCTGCAATTCTTTTATTTTGGCGGCGGAAATATCATGCGCGGCCAGTTCGGAATAGACGTTACATTCGCGCACCCGCCGCGCGATGAGCTGCGAATACTGCGAGCCGTAATCCAAAATGATGATCAAGCAAAATCCCTTGTCGTGTAATTCGGCGTTTCTTTGGTGATTTGAATATCGTGCGGATGCGACTCCACCAGTCCGGCGTGCGTGATTTTCACAAAACGGCCTCCTTGATGCAAAGCCTCGATAGTCGGTGTGCCGCAATAACCCAGACCCGAACGCAGCCCGCCCAGCATTTGATAGACCACTTCTTTGACTGTGCCGCGGTAAGGTATGCGGCCTTCCACGCCTTCGGGCACAAACTTGCGCGCTTCGCTTTGAAAATAGCGGTCTTTGCCGCCGGCTTCCATAGCGCCCAGACTGCCCATGCCGCGGTAAATTTTGAAACGCCGGCCATGCAATATTTCCACTTCACCCGGAGCTTCATCGCAGCCGGCAAACAAAGAGCCGAGCATCACAGTGGACGCGCCAGCCGCCAGAGCTTTGACTATGTCGCCGGAATACTGAATGCCGCCGTCGGCGATTACCGGAATATCAGATTTGGCCGCTTCCAGAGCGCAGTCGTACACCGCAGTGATCTGCGGTAAACCGACGCCAGCTACTACGCGCGTCGTGCAGATCGAGCCAGGGCCGATGCCGACTTTCACGCAGTCCGCGCCGGCTTCGATAAGCGCGCGCGTGCCTTCCGCGGTCGCCACATTGCCGGCGATTAACTGCAAATCTGGATAAACCTTACGAATTTTTTCGACCAGCCGCAAAACTCCTGCGGAGTGGCCGTGCGCAGTGTCCAAAACCACCGCGTCCGCCTGCGCTTTGACCAGAGCCGCCAGCCGTTCCAGGGCGTTTTCCGTAACGCCGATTGCCGCGCCGCAGAGCAGACGTCCACGCGCATCCTTGGCCGCATTAGGAAACTCTATATTCTTTTTAATGTCTTTAATCGTGATCAGACCTTTGAGCAGGCCGTCTTTGTCCACTATCGGCAATTTCTCAATCTTGGCTTTTTTCATAATCTGCTGGGCTTCCGGCAAAGTAGTGCCTTCGGGCGCAGTTACCAAATTTTGGGCGGTCATAATATTGCTGATCGGCTGATCGTAATTTGACTCAAAACGCACATCGCGGTTGGTTACGATGCCGACAAGTTTGCCGCTCGGATCGGTGATCGGCACACCGGAAATATGATAATGCTCCATCAACTGCACGGCTTCCTGCACAGTGTTGTCCGGCTTGAGATGAAAAGGGTCAACAATGACGCCGTTTTCCGAACGCTTGACTTTGTCCACCTCAGCGGCCTGCGCTTCTATACTCATGCTTTTGTGAATGATGCCGATGCCGCCCTCGCGCGCCACAGCGATTGCCATGCGCGAATCGGTTACCGTGTCCATGCCGGCGGAAAGCAGCGGCACATTCAGCGTGATCTTTTTGGTCAGACGGGTTTGGAGCGAAACATCTTTGGGCAAAATTTGCGAATGCGCCGGTATCAGCAGCACATCGTCAAACGTCAAACCTTCTTTGGTAAATTTGTCGGGGTTGAGACCGCGCGAAACCATGCGTATTTATATTATATTCGGCAAAAACAGTCAATATTGTTATAATGCCGCCATGTCTATCCGCCAGGAAATCCAGAGTGTTTTCGCGCAGGTAATTGGCGGCAGCGAGCCGGCGCCGCTGGAAGAGCCAAAAAATCTGGACTACGGCGACTATGCCACAAATATCGCGCTGCGGCTGGCCAAGCCGCTCAAAAAAGCGCCGAAAATTATCGCGCAGGAACTCGTGCCCAAACTTGCCGCGCAGACCGCTGATTTTGCTTTTACGGAAATCAACGGCTTTATCAATATCCGTGTCAGCGACCAGAAACTGTTTCAGGAGCTGGCCAAAATCACGCCGGATTATGGCAAACCCGATGCGGACACTTCGACTCCTTTCGACTGTGCTCAAGGCAAGCCGCTCAGTGTCCGCAGGGAAAAAATTTTGTTGGAATATGTTTCCGCCAATCCGACCGGCCCTTTGCACATCGGCCATGGACGCTGGGCTGTGCTCGGCGACACGCTGGCCAGAGCGCTGGCTTATTGCGGACAGCAAGTTACCCGGGAATTTTATATCAACGACGCCGGCCGGCAAATCGCCAATTTTGTTAATTCCGTGCAGGCGGTCAGGAAAAATCAGCCCGTGCCGGAGGACGGCTATCACGGCGCGTATATTCAAGAGCTGGCCAAGCTGGACGCCGATCCGGTGCAAACTATGCTAGACCGGCAAAAAACCACTTTGCAAAATATTCATGCGGAATTTGACAGTTGGTTTTCGGAGAAAACCCTGCACGCCAGCGGCGCGGTAGACCAAGCGCTGGAAATTCTGCGCCGGAAAAATTTGCTTTACACCGGCGAGAATGAATATGCCGGCGCGCTAGTTTTTCGCGCGGAAAATTTCGGCGACGACAAAGACCGCGTGCTCGTCAAAAGCAATGGCGAAAAAACTTATTTCACCGCGGACATCGCCTATCACAAAAATAAACTAGACCGCGGCTTTGACCGGCTCATCAATATTTGGGGCGCCGACCATCATGGCTACATCACCCGCGTGCGCGCGGCTATCGAGGCGCTGACCGGACGCCGGGACGCCCTGCAGGTTATTCTCGGCCAACTGGTCAATTTATTCCGCGGCGGCGAGCCGGTCAAAATGTCCAAGCGTACCGGCGAGATGATCACTTTGCAGGAAGTCATTGAGGAGATCGGCGTGGATGCCGCGCGCTATTTTTTGGCCGCCGCTAAATCCGACACGGCGCTGGATTTCGATCTGGAGCTGGCCAAAAAACAAAGTAATGACAATCCGGTTTATTATGTGCAGTACGCTCACGCGCGTATCTGCTCGATACTGCGCCAGGCGGCTGTAAAGCCGTTGCAGGCAACGGCTCTACAGCCGCCGGACAAACTAGAAACAGCGGAAAGAACACTGATCTTAAAAATGCTCCGCCTGCCGGAGGAGATCGAAGCTATCGCGCAAAATTACGCCATTCACCGGCTCTGCGCCTACGCGCAGGAACTCGCGGCATTGTTCCATAATTTTTATCATGAATGTCAGGTCATCTCGGAAGACGCTCAGACCACGGCCAGACGCCTGCAAATAATTCAGGCCGCGCAAATAGTTTTAAAAATTATTTTCGATCTGCTGGGCATCAGCGCTCCGGAAAAAATGTAGTTCGCGGCTAATAGTGGCCTTGTTAAGCTCTTCGCACGTCGCCAGCTTCGCTGGCTTGTGGGTCTCACTTAACGTCGGCCACGCAGTGGCCTTGTTAAGCTCTTCGCACGTCGCCAGCTTCGCTGGCTTGTGGGTCTCACTTAACTTCGCTTCGCTTGTTAAGCTCGACTCAATTCCAAATCGCGCCGTAAACAGCAGTACCTGTGAGGGTGTTGGTGGTAACATTGCCCTCAACTCGCACCTCGCCATTCACATCTATACTACGTCCTCTATCATCAGTACCAATAAGCATCTTCCCTTGCATAACCAAGCCGCCTGCGGAATCTGAATTAGCAGTTACAATATTGGGATAACCAAGTATCACTGTATCATTCTTTACATCATATTTGAGACCCTTTACCAGCATAGCGTACGGCGCGGCGGTCATTTGGATTTTTGGAGTCATGGGCTTGGTATCTACTACAACTTCTATCCAGAGGTCGGCAGCGCTTTTGATTGTATCTATATTAGTAGATGATAGGTTTATTTTGGCAGTATAATTGCCGTTAAAAACGACTACATCCCGGACTGACACAGTAAATTTACGTAAGCTACCATCGTAAAAATTAAAATCCATTGCTACTGCACCTGTCAAAGGGTCTTTCGCCTCATCTCTAAGAAACCCCTGAAAAGAAATAGTATTATTGGAGTATACAGCCGCATTGACAAACACAGACAGGACGCAGAATAAAATCAGCGCGCTAAAGAGTTTAAGCGATCTCATGAGAACCCCCTAAAATATTATACCATAATCTCTGTCTAGTATCGTCGGCAGTGTGTGTATAAATGCATCGAATTTTCTTAATATATCATGTGTAATTCAAAGATATAACTTCGGCCGCTTTGCGGCCTTGTTGCCCTCTCTTCACTTTGTTTCACTGTCTACTTTTTCCCCGGCGTAATAATCGCTTAAAATCTCCTTTTT
>BGZN01000046.1 GCA_003864455.1 Candidatus Termititenax aidoneus
GCGTGTTTTTGTACAAACGCTTGAGCATCGAGGTGTAGACAATGCTCGCGCGGTCGGGGCGGTGTCCGGCTTCGTTATTGGGCGAGTACATATCCGTGCGGCGCGGTTTTTTGTCCGCCGTGTAATTATTGACCATGGAATCAATATTGCCGGCGCTCACGCAAAAAAATAAATTGGGCTGGCCGAGTACGGTAAAACTAGCCGGGTCTTTCCAGTCCGGCTGGGGAATAATGCCGACCTTGAAACCATGCGCTTCGAGATAACGTCCGATCAATGCCGAACCAAAACTGGGGTGGTCGACATACGCGTCGCCGCTGACCAGAATAATGTCCAGCGTATCCCAGCCCAGCTCTTTAGCCTCGGTCAAAGTTGTCGGTAAAAAGTGGGGCATAATTTGCGGATTATAGCAGTCCGGCGCAGGTGTTGCTATCGCTCGTCAAACATTATTTTCTCAATGGCCTTTCGAGCAAATATCAGCTACGCTACTTTGATTATATAAATAACTGTATAGTAACTTGGCAGGGTGTTGATAGTGAGCGCCGAGCCGGAGCCAGCGCTGTCTGTCGAGCCGGAAATAGCGCCAGCGTCGATGCTGCCGCTGACCGTGCCGCCGGTAATACTGCCGCCGATAGTCCCTCCGGAAATAGCCGCGTTGCTGCTATTAACAGTATGCGTATGCGCGCCGCCCTCCGCCGCGCTACCGGAAATAGTGTGAGTATGCGCGCCGCCATTGGCTATAGTGCCTGATACAGTATGCGTGTGCGCGCCGTCTGAAGATGTTGTGTAAGTTGCGCTATGATACTCGCCATATTCATAAGAAGTAGAGTCCACACTACTCGGAGTGTTGTTATGATTTGAATCATGCACGGTTACTGTATGTGTATGCCCGCCGGCTGAAGCCGCAGAGCCATTAGAAAATGTATGGTCATGTGAGCCAGCTTCCACCGCGTCACCGCTGACTGTATGCGTATGCGCGCCGGCATTGTCAATCGTAAGACCGCTTATGGTCTGTCCGGATATGGTAAGTCCGGTTACGGATAATCCGGATACGGGCAGTTCAGTTGCGGTTAGTCCGGACATAGACAATGAACCCACTCCGTGAGTATGCGCGGGGAGATTGGCGGAGGTTATAGTTACGCTCCGGCTGTCCGCGCCGCCGCCGGTGGTAAAGTCCGAACTAGAGCCGCCGCGTAAAAACCTGCCGACCAGATTCGGCGTGTCATTCGTGCCGTCGCAGACTTTCCAGATGGTTTTGAAATTCGCGCTGGCCGAGCTGTAGGCTGAACCGCTGAAAATCAAGATTGCGCCTACCGGAAAAAAAGTCAGATTCAAAATATCTTCCGCATACATTTTCTCGCCTGTGGCTATAGTCATAAGTCCCCCCTCAAATATATATTATAAACTATATTATATGCTAATTACTTGATACTGTCAACCCCTAAAATACACAAAAATAATTAGGGAGATTTTATGACAGAGCAATTGATACCTCATATTGGCAAAACGATACGATTTATTAGACAGTCTAAAAAACTTTCTATGGAAGAAGCCGCTTTTGCTTCAGGCATTAGTTATTTTTATCTTTCCAAGATAGAGCACGGACAATGCAATCTGACCGTCAAAGTTCTTTATCAAATTGCCCACGCTCTCAATGTCAAACCGACCTCGCTTTTGCCTGATGGCCGCGCGGCCAGCCTGTCCGACGATACGCCGCGCAAGAAAAAAGATGTCCTCAAGATGCTTCAGCAGTTGACCAACCAAATCAAAGCGCTGTAAAGTCCGGTTTCGGCCGCCGGATATGTTAAAATTCGGCATGCCGCGCATTGAACTGCTAGACCAAAATCTCATCAATCAGATTGCCGCCGGAGAAGTGATCGAGCGGCCGGTGTCGGTGGTCAAAGAGCTGGTGGAGAACGCGCTCGATGCCGGCGCTACACGCATCACGATTGAGATCGCCGACGGCGGTAAACAGCTCATCAAGGTCAGCGACAACGGCTGCGGCATGGACGCCGAAGATCTGGCCAAATGCGTGGTGCGGCACGCCACCAGCAAAATCAAGACACCGGAAGATTTATTCCGTATCACGACTATGGGGTTTCGCGGCGAAGCGCTGCCGTCCATCGCCTCGGTGTCCAATATGCGAATTATTTCCAAACCGCAGGGCAGCGCGCAGCCGTATGCCTGCTGTCTGCATCTGCAAGACAGCGCTGTCGACCGCAGCGAAAAAGTTTCCGCGCCGGAAGGCACGACGGTCATCGTACAGGATCTTTTCGCCAGCGTGCCAGCCCGTCTGAAATTTTTGAAAAGCGCGGAAACCGAGAAAAGCCATATCCGCGATTATTTGGGCAAGCTCATGCTGTCGCGCGCGGACGTGGCGTATACTTTTATCAGCGACGGAGAAACCGCGCTGGCCACGCAGGGCGGCCTGGCTATTGATCCGGAACTTGCTCTGCGCAACGCGATTGGCGCGGTGTACGGCTCGCGCGCGGCCAAAAGTCTGCGCAAAGTAAACCTGGTTCTGCAGGATTTCGCGGTGAGCGGCTACGTGTCCGATCCGGCTGTGGTTACCGGCTCGCGCAGCGGACAGGTTTTTTTTGTGAACAACCGCTACATCATCTCGCCGCTGCTGAACAAAGCCGTGGACGCGGCCGTGTCCGATCTGGTGTACGGCGGCAAATATCCTTACGCGGTTTTGTTTATTCGGATAGCCTATGAGCAGGTCGACGTCAATGTGCATCCGGCCAAACGCG
This sequence comes from Candidatus Termititenax aidoneus, assembly GCA_003864455.1. Taxonomy (GTDB): domain Bacteria; phylum Margulisbacteria; class Termititenacia; order Termititenacales; family Termititenacaceae; genus Termititenax; species Termititenax aidoneus. Next base: position 2,751 of record BGZN01000046.1, read on the forward strand.
AAGTGCGTTTTGCGGAAAGCAACAAAGTTTTTGAAGCGGTGCGCGCGGCGGTGCGCCAGGCTTATCATTCTTATCAAGAGCCGCAAGGCCGTGCAGAAACTGGCACGGCAAATTTAGAAACCACGCCATATTCCGCGCCGGAACTAAATCTGCGGTATGCCCCTTCACCAGCGGCCAATGCCGCCAACATACCCGAATATGACCCCATGCCAATACAGCCCTCGGCAGCCGTTTTTCCGGCCAGCAATGCGCATCCTCTGCGCATACTCGGCCAGGCCAATCGTTTGTTTATCATCGCGCTCGACGGCGAAGACTTGCTGCTCATCGATCAGCACGCCGCGCATGAACGGATAATCTACGAGCGTCTAAAAACCGCCGAACGCCGGCGCGACAAACAACTGCTGCTCGTCCCGCAAAATATCGAACTGGGACAAAATTTAAACAAAGTCCTGCAGGAAAATGCCGAAACTTTGCGGCAATTTGGTTTTGAATGGCAGGATTTTGACGGCACGCTACTGCTGCGCGCCATACCGCTGGTCGAGCTCAAAAACCCTGTCGAGCAATTTTTCCGCGAAACGCTGGAAGATTTGAGCGAAGCCGCTGGCGGCCGCAGTCTGCCGGAACGCGAAGATTATCTGCTCTATACAATGGCCTGCAAAGCCGCGGTCAAAGACGGCGATATTTTAACCATGACGGAAATGCAAAAACTCATCGCTGATCTTCTGGCGCTGCCCAATTATCAGACCTGTCCGCATGGCCGGCCGACAATCACTTATCTAGGCCGCGACGAATTAGCCCGCCGATTCAAAAGATAAAACAGAAAAAGAATTAATTACACCGAAGCTCTGATACGCAGAATCTCATCGACATAAGACTGCGCGTGCGCGTCAAGCTGTTCATTGGCGCGGCGGACATCGCCCGTGCCGCGCAAATATGAGGCAAGTCCTAATTCCAACTGCCGTGAATTGCCGGCCCACTCATCAAGTTTTTGGCGGAAATAATAAATAGTGCCGCGGACATTCTGGTCGATGTCATTGGGATTGGAAATGCCCAGCTCGCCGTAATTTATAGGCATGATCTGCCCCAAGCCCACCGCGCCGCTTGAGGACACGGCCAGAGGATCAAAACGCGATTCGCGCGCCATCAAAGCCAGTACCAGACGCGGGTCAAGATTTTTTTCGCGGCTGTACAGATTGATTGACATCTTGATCTTGTCCACTTCCGTCTGCGAGAGATTGGCGTTGTACTTGCGGATCAGCGCGTCCATGCGGTCATAGCCCACAAATTGATAAGCAAAAGAAGAATAATCCGGCGCCGACTGATTGGCGGCAGGCGGAACAACCGGCTGAGCGGCTGCGGCGCTGGGCGGTGTAACCGGCTGCTCCGGCAAGGAACTGGTCGTGTCGGGATGCGTGGAGATTGTGGTATTGCGCATAGGATCAGCCGGCTGGAACGGCCGAAAATCCATTGTTACAAAGAAGCAAACAACGATCAACGTTGCTACTACAGAAGCCCCATCCATAGCTATAATTAAAGCATAAATTTCACAGATAAGACAAGTAGAAGGCTAAAATTTCTAAAATGTTATTTACTTACCTTTTTCCTTTTCTTTCTTATCCTTGTCCGCCTTGTCCACATCGTCAATAATCGTGCCCAAAACTTTGGTAAAACCTACGATGTTTTTTTGTGTAATTACCCGCCCGTCGTCAGTCGTCTCTATGTTTTCTTTTTTGGCATTGCTGTATTCTTTGCGCATAATCTGGCGAATATCTTCAAAAGGAACTGGTTTCCTTTTCTCCGACAATTCCGGCGCTGTGGCTTCTGACAACAGATTGAATAATAGCTCCAGCGAGCCGGCATCAGAGCGTTGGGGTCCTTTCTTGGGGCCTTTGCATTTTTTATATCTTCCAGCGGACATCCAGGCCCGCCTTATTTCATTCGTTAAAATAGCATACTCCAAACCCTGCTTTTTGCTTCTGACCGACAATCCTTTGACCCCTTGCACCCCCTGCAATCTCTGATTAATCCACTCGGCGCTGTAACCTTTTTTAAAATAAGCCGCTAAAGCGCGGTCTATGGTCAACTCCAGGGCTATGGTTTCGTCCACGCGTTCTTTACCGACTATGGCCAGCCAGCGTTTGAACAACTCGGCCTTCGGTGAAGAGGTGGATTGTATGATCCTTAAAAGCTGCTCGGTGTTCGCCATATCGGTTTTATGAAATTTGCCGTCCGCTGACTGCATTTTTAGCTGCTGACAACTCGCCATCACCCGGCAATCCTCCTGGTTCAGCCTGCGTTTTAAGGCTTTCCAATAATTGTGCGGATTGGGGCTGTCTATCACAGCTTTAATAAAATCGACAATCGAGAAATACCATTCCTCTTCTTTCTCATTCCATACTGCGCGGATCTTGTTCTCCTCAACTGGCTGATCGGCCTTATTCTTTTTTGGCATAAGTTCACCTCGTTTAATTATTTTATTAAAAGTTATTTTACTAAATTTAAGGAAAGTAGTATAGTCTCTCGAAACAGGCTAACATTTTTGATATTGATAACAGTAAAAAAATCGATTTGTTTCCCTATAATCAAGAAACATTTTGCGTCAATTCTCTATATGCCATCGATCCGCAGCGCGCCTAATGGTAACCCGGCCTGCCAGATTTTCTGTAAAGCAGCTTCGCGTATCATATATGTATTTATCAACCACAAAAGCATCATTATTTAACCAGCGGGGATTGGCTGCGCCCCAATCCAACTCTTGCTCAAATTGTTTGACATAATTGCCGGAAGCCACATCAAAGACCTGAATGCCGTTCACCGTAAAACCGGAGACCAAGTCGTGGCTGGCCACCGCCAGCCTGTTTTTCCGCGGCGACAGTTTGGGCAAATTCCACACTGTCTGCGTGAGGCCTGTTTTGTTATTGAGCAAAACATACCGACGCTGTTCGCCCCAACGCTTGGCTATAAGATGCGTGTTAATTTCCGGAACAAACAGCAAATAAGCATACGTAACCCGGCTGCCGTCAGCATCGGGACTATCTATAAGCTTGACAGTTTGCTTGTTTTGCAAATTAACCAGCAATGTCCCGTTTTCTTTGCGTGATAAATGCGCATGGCGCGTCTGACAATCTTTTAGAAATTTATCCAGCTTGCCGGGCTTGGCGCTGTAAAGGACTCTGCTAAACCGGCTCAAAGTATCCACGAAAACATACCGGCCGATTCCCCAGGCCAAACCAGCCAGCACGACCAGTATTATACATACCGTCATAATAACCAAACCGCTTTTGTTTGCTTTGCTAATCTTATCAACCATAATGCCTCCACCCGATAATTATGCGCTTTCATAGAATATCATACGTTAATCGGGCAGATTTGTATATTTCGCGCTGCGTGCTTGTTGGTCTTATAGTAGCCCAAAAAATAATATAGCGACCCTGCTGGTTAAACTGTACCGTAAGCGACACAGGGGCTGGCTAATATCGCTCGGCAAACCGTTTGACAAACAAAACCGTAACATAAACCCAATTTGAAATTACAACCTAACGCCTAAGCGATCAATCCGATTAAAAACATACCATTTGATTTCTTATTTTTTGTTCTTGCCTTTAGGCAAAGAAAGTAACTTATCGTATTGAATTCTCGCACTCATAAGCGTTTCTAGTTGTTTCCTCGCTGTTTTATTCAATAACACTATGCGCTCTGCCTGCGGCAATCCCTGCTCTATCAAAATCGCATTGTAACTTTCCAAGTTGGCAAGCACCAATAATTGTTCAACGCTGGCATAATCGCGCATATTGCCTTTTTTATCCGGGTTTTTCGTCCGCCACTCGCTTGCCGTTTTTCCGAAAAGCGCAACGTTTAACATATCTGCCTCGTTCGCATAGACAAAAGATATTTGCTTTTGCGTAAGTTCCGGCACTATTAAGTTTTCCTTAATAGCGCCAGTATGGATGTGATAATTAACTTTTGCCAGTTCGCGCTTTGCCGTCCATTCAAGCGCTATCTGCTCATTCTCTTTAAGCCGTTGAAATTCTTTTATAATATATAATTCAAACTCAACCGAAATCCAGCTCGCAAACTTAAAAGCTATATCTTTATGTGCAAAGGTTTCGGCGTATCTGCCCTGTTTGGAGGTCATTCCTGCGGCGTTTACACTTTCAATCCAACGCTTAGGCGTTAACACAAAAGCGTTGCGTCCCGCTTCCTTGTCAATTACCTCGAATTCGAGGTAATTAAAATCAGCATTATATAAACGCTCCCAAAGTCCTAAAAATTCAACCGTACTGCGGTTGCGCATCCAGTTTTGTATAATCTCACTCGGGTAATCAGTATTTTTATATCGCGCTATGTCTGTAAGCGATATAAAATCCTTTCCGTTTATCTGCTTGTAGCGAACATCTATTCCTTTAACCGTCAACTTTTCGGTTGCCATTTTGCTGCCCTCCGTTACGAATAGATTATATAAGGGGGCAAATACTTAGACAAACATATTTGGTACTGAATAACTACCTATCCAGAGTTCGAGTCCAAATCGAATTCAAGCTCCCCGAGTAGGACGACTGCGCTCGCTACGCTCGCTTGTGGTCCATCAGTGTTAGAGACATTCTTTACTTCGCCTGAATAAAGTTATTTTTCTAATAACCACGAGCTCCCCGAGTAGGACTCGAACCTACGACCCAATGATTAACAGTCATTTGCTCTACCGACTGAGCTATCGGGGAATGAGACAAGTGTATTTTATTATCTAAATTACAAAATAACAATAACTATATCTCGCAACCCGAAACAATGGCCGCGTTAGCGGGCATGGTTAGCTATCGGAGAACAGCAGTAAATTCTATAACAAATCAGGGAAAAAATCTAACCCGCCATTCAGCCCAGCGCCACATCTAAAATCATCATCAGCAAAAATCCGCCCATGACCGCCAGAGTACCCAGATTGGAATGTTCACCCAGATGCGCCTCTGGTATCAATTCCTCCACGACCACATAGAGCATAGCCCCTGCCGCAAAAGCCAGCAGCCACGGCATATAAGGCGCGATCAAACCGGCCGCGAACACCACCAGCAGACCAAACAACGGCTCGACCACGCCCGACGCGCAGCCCAGTAAAAAAGCCCGTCCAGCCGGCAAGCCTTCCTGTCGGAGCGGCAAAGCGACCGCAGCGCCCTCCGGAAAATTTTGAATGCCGATGCCCAGAGCCAGCGCCAGCGCGGACAGGTACAGCGCCGGTTCGCCGCCGTGCTGCGCCGCCAGCGCAAAAGCCAGACCGACCGCCATGCCTTCCGGAATATTATGCAGGGTTACCGCCGAGATCAGCAAAGTAGTCCGTTTCAGCGAATTGGACACACCCTCGCGCACATTGGTAAAAGCGTGCAGATGCGGAATGAACCTGTCCAGCCCGTACAAAAAAAGCACGCCGATAACCAAACCGCCAGCGGCAGGCAGCCAGCCGATCTGTCCGGCCGCCGTCGTTTCCTCGATAGCCGGCACCAGCAGGCCGAAAACAGAAGCGGCGATCATCACACCGGCCGCAAAGCCGAGGAACAAAGTCTGCATGGCCTTGCTCGTCCGCTGGCGAAAAAAGAAAACCATCGCCGCGCCCAGACAGGTCATTAAAAATATAAAGCCGGTGCCGCCGGCCGCCCAGCAAAAATCACGCATCATTATTCCTCATTTCTGTTTCAACAGCGCGTCCAGCGCCGCCATTATCTCCGGCGTGTCCCATTCTATACTGCCGATCACTCTGGTAATAATCCGTCCCTGCCGATCAATAATATACGTCGTCGGAAAAGCGCTGACTCCGTAAAGCCGCGTGGTTATTCTGCCGGAAAGATCCAGCCCGGCCGGAAAAGAAAGTTTATGCTTGGCCATAAAAGCGCGTACGACTTCCGGCTCGTCTTTATAATTTATCGCCAGCATTTCCAGTCCCTGCGTTTTGAATTTCTGATAGAGCCTCTCCATGGACGGCATTTCGTATGCGCAGGGTCCGCACCAGCTCGCCCAAAAATTTAAGAACAGCACTTTGCCGGAAAGCTCCTGAATATGCCGCGTGCCGCCGTCTGCTAACGGCACAGTAAAATCCGCAACCGGCTGTGTTTTCCGCAAGAGCGGCACATTGGCCGAGGCAAAAGCCTGGCGCACTTCCGGCGCAATAGAAATATCCGGTGAAGTTTTATCACTGGCGGCCAGACTCAAAGAAACTAAACAAAAAATTAAAAACATTTTACGCATCAAAGTTTCCTTTAAATTTATTTGTTTAATAACATGGCCAGCGCTTGAAAATGTCCGGTCAGCACCAGCAGGCCGATGACTATCAACAAAACGCCGCTAATTTTCTGAATGACCGGCAGCGCTGTCCGCAAACGCGCGGTCAAACGCCAGGAGCGTTCCAGAAAAAGCGCCGCCAGCAGGAAAGGTAGTCCCAGACCGGCGGAATACGCCGCCAGATACCAGGCCGCCGTGCCGGTCTGCCCGCTCTGTCCGGCCAGCAGCAAAATACCAGCCAGTATCGGGCCAATGCAGGGCGTCCAGCCGGCGCCAAAAGCCGCGCCAGCCAGCACAACCCCACCCGTGCCCTGCGGCCAGCGCGCGAAGTGGAAGCGTTTTTCGTAATTCAGAAAAGCCAGAAAATCAAATAAAATATTCAAGCCCAGCGCGATGATAATCAGACCGGACAGCCAGCGCAGGTACAGCGCCGCGTTTCCCAGCAGAGAAAATCCGCTGGCAAAAAGCAGGCTTAAAACGACAAACACCAGACTAAAGCCGCAGATAAAACCGAGCGTCCGGACTAGAAAATAGCCGTTCAGCGGCGGCGCGTCCTGTTTGAGTTGTTCGGGAGTGAAGCCGCCCAGCAAACAGAGATACGAAGGGAGCAGCGGCAAAACGTAGGGCGAGAAAAAAGAAAGCAGTCCAGCGGTGAAAGACAATCCCAGCGACACCTGATTGTTCATATTTTATCAGTATAACATTTTCAAAACTTCTCGCAATTTTCGCTGGGGAAAATTATTGCAGCGAATTACACTGGAATTTTCTTTGCGCAGCCAATAGATTATGCTAAAATTATAGAGAGGTGTGTTTATGTATACGGCTGAATTTGACGCGGTGGTAAAAGACGGCAAGATAGAAATTCCGCGCCAGTATCAAAGCGCCTTTTTTTCTAATGTTAAAGTTTTTTTGACGGAAATCGACCCAAATAACCCAGAGTCAGACAAAAAAAATAAGGCCAGTATTATGGGAAAGTACAAAGGTTATTTGTCCATAAAAAAATTTTTGACCCAGAAGCGAGCAGATAAATCTTTGGAATATTAAGTCATGACTTATATTTTGGATGCTTGCGCTCTAATTGCCTATCTTACAAATGAGCTTGGGGCGGAATTTGTAGAGAAAATATTGATCAACACTAAAGTAAATCCGGTGATAATGCATAAAGTGAATTTGCTGGAAATTTATTATGGTTTTTTTAGAGATTACGGCCAGGAAAAAGCCGATGAGTTATTAAAAGATATTCCGCTCCTAGATTTAAAGATTATCGATGGCGTTTCAGATAAATTATTTAGAGAGGCAGGGCGTTTGAAAGCCACATATAAACTTTCGCTAGCCGATGCTATTTGTCTGGCGCAGGCGCAGATCAGCGGAGCAACTGTTGTGAGTTCCGACCATCATGAATTTGACGTTATAGAACAGCACGAAGCTTTGAATTTTGCCTGGCTGCGCTGACCGGCTTGAAATTCTGCAAATCGCAAGAACTGATACTTCACTAAAATTTTTGCAACAAACTAAAGCTAGTTACGATATATTAACGTTAGTAACTTTAAGAGTTTTTTTGCGTTTGATAAAAAAATTAGGAGGTGAATTATGCAGACAAAACAAATGGCGACAAAATTACGCCCTCTACTTGCTAGTCCAGGAAAACGACAAGCAATTATGCGTGAAATCGATTTGCGTTGTGAAGAAATTAGAAGAACGCCAGCACGATCTACGGATTATTATGGGGGCACAATTTACACAATGGCTCCTCTTGGTGCAAAAGATACGTCGATTCCCATTAAGCCTAATTCTGATGGATATATATTTGGTCAAATGGGCTGGGAATAACATAAAAAAGAATTTGTGTAGTATGTTTGGGTCGAACTTAACGCTGTCTATTAAAATTAGACAGCGTTAAGTTTTGGACGATTACAATCCGGATATTCAGGCATTAGTACTTCAATAATTCTATTTCTTTAGTAAATCTTAAAAAGTTACAGGACATTTTGTTGTCGCTTATTGAGCAGACTTTTGGTCATACAAAAGAAACTCTAAATAATCCCACGGCCTAAATAATTTTATGCTAAACTAACCCTATGGCAGAGCACGCGCCAAAATTGAATTTAGCGCAAACTTTAAATCTTTCCCAGCAGCTCAAGCTAATGCTCAATCCGCGCATGCTGCAACTGCTCAAAACCCTGCATTTGCCTTATCCCGATCTGCTGGAGTCCATCAATAAAGAAGCGGCGGAAAATCCGGCGCTGGAAATTTCGCGGCAGGACGAACTGCTGAATTACGCGCGGACGCTGTCGCGGGGCGGCGAACGCTCGTTGTCCGGCTACGACGACTCGCGGCCCGACAAAGAACTAAAGGCGCGCGGCCCGACGCTGCGTGAACATCTGCTGCAACAAGCCCGGCTGGAAGATTTTGACGAGGCGGATCTGCGTGTCGCCGAACAGCTCATCGACGCCATCGACGAGCGCGGCTATATTGAAGATTACAAAGCCGTGCGCGAGCAAATCGTAACTGCCGGCGGCGCGACCAAAAACCGCGTTGACCATGTGTTGGAGACCATTCAAACTTTTGAGCCGGACGGCGTGGGCGCGCGCAGTCTCAAGGAATGTCTGTTGATCCAAATCCGCGAATATAATTTCGAGAACGAAGCCCTGCAGCAAGTTATTTCCGATGCGGTGAAATATCATCTGGACAATCTGGCCAAAAAGAATTTTGCGGCCATCGCGGAAGATCTGGACATTGAGCCAGAGGGCGCGAAATTCATCGCGGATTTTATTGAAAAAAATCTTAATCCTTTGCCGGGCAACGCTTTCAAAACCGACGACAATGTGCAGACGATAATCCCTTCTTTTATTATCAAGCACGCGGAGAGCGGCGGCTTTACCGTATTGAATCTAGAAGCCGACAAAGGCCCGCGCTTAAATATCAGCAATCAATATTTGCAGATGCTGGACGATCCGGCCGCCGACGCGAAGACAAAAGAATATTTACGGGAGCGGCTGGCGGCGGCCAAAATTTTTATCGAAAACATTGAAAAACGTTATCAAACCACGCAAAACATTGTGGATATTATCGTGAAAACGCAGGCGGATTTTCTGGAAAACGGCTATTACTGGCTGAAGCCCCTGCAGCAGGACGCGCTGGCGCAAAATGTCGGCGTGCATCCTTCGACGATCAGCCGCGCGGTGTCCACCAAATACGCCGAGACGCCGCAGGGGTTGTATCCGCTCAAGTATCTCTGTCCGCGCAATTTCAAAGGCTATACGGCAATGCAGATAAAAGGTATGCTGATTAAAATTATCCGCGAGCAGCCGCAGCTTTCCGACCAAAAAATCGCCAAATTGCTAAACGAGCAACGCGGCATTCCGATCAAGCGGCGGACTATCGCCAAATATAGAACAGATCTAGGGGAGGCTTCGTCTTATGGACGCAAAAAATAATCTGGCAGGAATTTACGGCGGCGGCATCAACGCGCTGTACAAAAAACTAAACACTTCGGCACAGGGCTTGAGCGAAAAAGCCGCGGCCGCCGCTTTGCAAAAATACGGTCTCAATGAACTGGCCGCGAAAAAAACCGAACCGCTGCTGGTCAAGATTTTTAAATCTTTGAGCGAGCCGATGGTGCTGATCCTGCTGGCGGCCTCCGTACTGTCGCTCTTTATTCAGGATTATATAGAAGGCGCGGCGATACT
>BGZN01000047.1 GCA_003864455.1 Candidatus Termititenax aidoneus
TTGACCAACGCGGCGACGCTGGCTTATTTGCTCAAATACGATTCTCTGCACCGGCGTTTCGCCGGAGAAGTAGACTTCACCGACGAGGCGCTTTTAGTCAACGGCCAAAAAATCCAAATTCTTGCCCAGCGTGATCCGGCGCGTTTACCCTGGCAAAAACTGGGTGTGGATATAGTGATCGAGTCGACCGGCCTTTTTACCAATCGTGAGGACGCGCAAAAACATCTGTCTTCCGGCGCCAAAAAAGTCATCATCTCCGCGCCGGCCAAAAACGCGGATATTACTATAGTGCTCGGTGTCAATCAGGAAAAATACCAGGCCGGGGAGCAGCATATTATCTCCAGCGCGTCACCGACCACGCATTGCGCGGCGGTGCTGGCCAAAATCCTGCACGAAAATCAGCAAATCATCAGCGGTGTTATGACCGCCGTACATTCTTACACCAATGAACAAAAAGTGCTCGATTTGCCGCACGAGGATATGCGGCAGGGACGCGCCGCCGCGCTGTCAATTATCCCCGTGCAGAGCGGCGCGGAAAAAGCGCTCGGCCTGGTCTTGCCCGACCTCAAAGGGAAAATAGAATGCGGGGCTTTGCGCGTGCCGACGCCCAATGTCGCGCTGGTCGAGTTGATCGCGCAGTTAGGCCGGCCGGCGTCCGCCGCAGACCTAAACGAATTATACAAATTACGTTCGGTTTCTTTACCAGGGATTTTGAGTTACACCACGGAAAAAGTTGTGTCCGTTGATTTTATGTCCGACACTTCGTCCTGTGTTTTTGATACTTCGTTGACCGCGGCCGTGGGCAGTCTGGTCAAGCTCTCCGCCTGGTACGACAATGAATCCGGATATTCCGCGCGTCTGGTCGATCTGGTCGAGTTTTTAGCGCAATTTGCCGGCTAATTTTTATTCCGCAAATACTGTTCCAATCCCGCAACTATGCCCTGCACAAGTTTCTGCTGAAATTCCGGCGTGAGGATTAGTTTTTCTTCTTTGGGGTTGGACATAAACAGCGGCTCGATCAGCACGCCGGGCATAGTGGTGTGATTGAGATTGTGCAGCATGGACTTGCGCAAACCGCGGTCTTTTTGGCCGGTGATTTTGAGCAGTTCCTCATGCACGGACTTAGCCAGCGCATAATCCACCGGCTTGTAATAAAAAGTTTCCGCGCCGCTGGCCGTCTCATTGACGAAAGAATTAAGATGCACGCTGACTAATAAGTCGGCTTTGTTGCTTTCGGCAAACTGCGCTTGGTCGTCCAGCGACATGCCTTCGTCGCCTTCGCGGTTGAGCAAAGCCACCGCGCCTTTCTCACGCAGCAGTGTTTGCAGACGTTTGGCGATCGCCAGCGTAAGGTCTTTTTCTTTGTGGCCACGTTTGGAAACCGCGCCCGGGTCAGAGCCGCCATGACCGGCGATAATCGCCACACGCACGCCTTCCAAAACCGAAACGCGCGGCGGCGCGGTAGTAGTCGAAACTGCCGGTGAAGCCGCAACAGCCGCCGCGCTTACTGCCGGCACAACAGGCGGAAGTTTTTCCGCGGCGGACGGCGTAATCAAAACCCGTAAAGTATAGGGGCTGTCCTGCGCCTGTTCATACGCGGCATAGTTGGCGTTCAAATCCAAAACCACTCTGGCCTGCAGCGGCTCCCAGGTAAATTGACTGGCGCGCAGCCGTGTCGCCGGACCATAAGGCAGCGCGATCTCATTGTCTATACCCAGCGCCGTCGCCGGAAAATCCAGCGCCAGACGCTCCGGCGCGGTAAACCGGCTGACCTTATAATTGAGCGGCACATTGCCGGTGGAAAAAAAAGTCAAACGCAGACTGTTGTCGTTTTCCGAAACGATTTCTACCCGGCCCAATCTCCTGTTGCCGGTTGGCGGGTTTTTAAGCGGCGGCAGTTCGGTAAACTTCACGACAAAACCATTGCCGCCGTCTTCCCGAAAAATCGCAGGCTGCAGTTTTTTAGCCGTCAGGAGTTTGATTTCCGCCACGCTCGGATTGAGCGAAAGCTGATCGTAAATAATCGCGGTCAGCACATCGCCAGTAAAATACAAACGCTGCGGATGCGGTATATTCAAGACCGCGCCGGTCAGCACCAAACGATAGCCGTCAGCGGCAGGATTAAAAGAAACTTGCAGCGGCGCATTGCCGACCACGCTTAAAGTTTGTTTTTCCCAAACGACCGCGCTAACCAAAACGTCAGCTTGGAGAAAATTTAAGCAAATAAAAAATGCCAGAAATAATTTTGGAATTATTCCTTGCTGGAATACCATTTCTTTAAACATTAGAACTTATAAATTAAGCCTCCAGATATTTCGGACTGGGTCAATTTGTCGTGGTAATAGTAGCCTTCGCGGGCATAATTCTCGCCCTCGTATTCATAGAACAAGGAATTTTCGCGCGACGCCACGCCGTTGAGATACCAATACAGGTCGCCAAAAGACTGGCCGAAAGCCAGACGCAGACTGTTCTTATTTTTATCCAGCGTGTCCAGCGTGTTTTTGCGCGTCTGATACCAATGACTGACCGAAAATTTACTGTTGTGCGGCAATTTAAATTCGCCGAGAGTCGCCACCAAATCCCAGCCGGACGAGGCGGAAGTATTGCCGCCAAAAATATAACGCGCCCGTTCGTCCACCCGTGTAATCCGGTAACCGAACCAGTTTTGCTGATAATTCAAACCGGCTTCTGTGCGGTCTGTGGAATATTCCGCGGACGGCGACTCGTAACGCCAGGTCGAGAGATTATAAGAAGCCCATAGTCTCCGCCGCCAAAGCTCCATTTCGTACAACTGCGCATTGACACCGCTCGAGCGGAAATTGTCGCGGTAATTGCTGTAATACGACACAGCCGGACGGAAAAAAAGCACTTTGTCCAGCCCCAAACGTAAACGCAAGCGTTCAACCTCGTAATCCGGATTGGTCAATTTTTCTCCATCAAAACGCTGCAAATAAGTTTCGTAAGAGCCGCTCAAGGACAGTAAACGCAGAGGCCGCGCGCTGCCGTAAAAATACCAGCCTTTCCAGCCGGTATAATTAAAATAATCAGACAGGGCGCGGTAATCCGGCGCGATGTCGCGGTAAGCGATTTGCCAGCCGTATTTTTCCGTGTCGTAACGCAATTCTGTGCGCGCGGCGCCGGCGTGGTCTTTTTGTGTTTCAGCCAATTCCAGTACCGCCGTATAATCTGACCATTTGTAGCCGGCTTCCGCGGAATGCAGAGAATAACTGCCAAGCATATTGTCCTCTTCCGCGCGGCGCGAGGCCGTCAAATAAGCCAGGTCAAAATTTTCCAGCGGCCGCCAGATGATCCGCGCGCCGCCGACCGACACCTCGCGGTCTTTATCCGCGATATAATTTTCGCCGACTTCGCGTCCCCAAAAATTACCCGGACGCTGGCCAATAAAAGCGTCCAACGCCCAAGTCCGGCCGCCGCCAAAACTATAATGACCGGCCAAACCCTGCAGATCAAGATACGGCACAGCCAGTTCCGAATAACGCACAGTGGCATCGCCGATTTCCAGAAAACTGCCGCGGCCGGCCAGCCGCGCGTTCAGCCGCTCGACCTGTCCGGTCTCACCGCCGTTGGCCACAGCGTTGTAGCGGTAACGCGTAAAAAAATCCAAATCCAGATCGCCGACAGCAGTCGAATATTCCAGCGAATTTAAGATCATTTTTTGATTGACCGGCGTGGCGTTGGCCGGGTCAAATTTAAAATAAGTTTCCCACTTGCCGTTATTCTTGGCCGGCTGCCGCGCAGCCGCCGCGGTTTCTGATTTGCGGCCATTGACCTGCACGAGCAAAACTTCCTGCTGAGTAGTCCAGTAAAAAATCCGCGCGGCGCCGCGCGCTTTGGCTTTGATGAGCAGCGAGCCGTCAGCGGCGCGCGACACATCGACGATCTCCGGCGCGGCGTTGACAAAACGCGCCACCTTAGCCGCCGGTTTAAAACTATAAGACGCGCCGGCCGTCAGCTCAACACGCGCCGCGCCAGCCACGGCCAAGAGCAAAACCAACGCCAGACAAAATCTCTTCATTAATTAATCCTAATTATTTTTTCTTCCATCAGCGTCTCCGCGCCGCTCTGTATAGTCAGCACGCAGATATATTCGCCCGCGGGAATAGACCCCGGCAAACCGATTGGCCAGCTTACGTTCAAAGTCTCAACCTTGCCGGGCTTAACTTGCTTGGCGTTAAATTCCACAATTTTGACCCGTTGATTGGTCGCTGTATCGTAAATAGAAATCGACGGCTTGATTGTTCTGACTTCCGCGACGGCAATATCACAGCTAATCTGCAAAGTGTTTTTGATTTTGTCGTGCGCCGGTTCAAGTTTTTCCACCCAGAGTTTGGCGCCGGCCACCGCCTGCGCAGAGTCTGAACTCAATAATTGTCCCGTCTGCAGCGCTCCGTTGGCGTCCTCCAGCATGTACAGAACTTCCACGCGCTCGCTGCGGTCGCCCGTAATGCGGCGGCCAAAAGTGCCGTTGTAACGCACCGTGTCGCCCGGCAGTAAACCGCGCGTAAAAAGCTCGACTTCTTCCAGAGGCTCGCCGTCGATGACCAGCGCCACAAAACCATGCGCGCTGTTCCAGGCATTGCCGCTGTTACGCAAATTAATATCGTAAGTATACACGCCGCTGCGTTTGGCAGCTTTCAAACTCAGCGTGTCGAGAAAATCTTCCGTGTATTTTCGGGTTTTCTGATAAATTAGCGAGCCAACGCGCGCTCCGTAACGGATATTGGCCGTACCCGGCAAATCGGTTTCAAAAAATATCACCGCTTGATGCCCGCCCTCAGCGTTTTCCGGCGTGCGCAGGGTGAAAGAAAACGGCGTTGTGGAATTGGCAGGCACGACGATGCTTTCCGCTTCCAGCGTCAGCCAGTCCGCGCAGGAAAAACGCGAGCCGCCAGTCTCCAAAAACTCCTTGCCGCCTTTGGCCGTGTAAACCCAGTCGTTGGCGTAGACGAGCAGTTTCAGATCCGTGCTGTTGCGGTTCGTCAGATTGATCCTGTGCGTTACCGCCGAGCCTCTCTCCGTCTCCAAAAAAATCGACGGCCGGTCGATAGAAATAGTGGTCAGCGCGCCGGCCAGACCGCACATAAACAGAATTGCCAAAAATAGTTTTTTCAAAATAAAGTCCCCTTTCTAAAAAAGTTTAATCAACTCGTACTTCTATTCTAGTTTCATAATGGCCGTTGGGCTGTACAACCGGAACATATTTCAGCAAAGTGCCGAGTTCTATTTCTATATGCTGCGCGGTGTCATTCAATTCAAAAGCGGGAGTTTCCCGCACAGAATAGGCTGTCCAATCCCGCGGATAAGCGGCCAGACCGCCGCTTTGATAATAAACTTTCCATTGCAGACTGCCGTTTTGCAAACTCAAATTGTCCGGACCAGCCCAGTAATCCATTTTTAGGTAAACATTTTTTTTGTTGAGGTCAGAACCATCACGATCTATTACAAGTATAATACTGCCAGTGTCATCACCATAAAAACCGCTGCCAACAGCCGTATCAAAATGTACTGTATTACCACCTTTCTTTGGCTGCACATCTATAGTCAGCAGGGCAGATAAAAATGCCGTTAAAACAATCAGAAAAAAAAATATTTTTTTCAGCATTGGCAATCCCGCGGTTTTATTCGGTCAGGGTCAGCAGCACGCGGCCGGAATAATTGCCTTCCGGCATCGCGCCCGGTATTTTCACGCCAAAGTTCAATGGCACATATGTGCCTTCATAATTATTAAAACCCGCGTCTCCGCGCGCGGTGCTGGAGTAAACAATGCTCGGCCGGCTGAGCACTTTTTGCTCGGCCGCCACCAGATTGCCCGGCAGATTTTTGCCGTTTGGCGAACGCGTCGACAACAGGCCGCGCACCAGCAAAGAGCCTTCCGGCAAAGTCAATCCCTTGGCCGGATCGCTCAAAGGCTCGGTTTGTTCGACCTGCAAATACCATTGCCGTCCGCTGTTGGATTTACAGCCGGCCACGATCACGCCGGTCACCGGAAAATCTTTGCTGCCCGGCGCCAGCGAGCCGAGATCAAAAGCGCCGGCTGCCGGAAAAGCGCTGGCGTCTTGCAATTCCAGCGTGAAAGTATTGCCCACCACATTGACCGCCAGATTGACCGAATCAAAATTATTGGCCGCCAGCAAACCGATCAACAGCATGCCCAGCAGGATTATTTTGCGCATAAAAAAACTCCTTTTATTTTTTTACTTGGCTGTTTTTACTAGTTGCAAATTATCCAAACCGATATTTAATCTGCCGGCCGGCGTATTGGACAGGGATATGATCTGTATATGCAGCAAACCGCCTGACCCACCGGTCGCGCCGGCGTCCCAACGGTCATTGCCAATGCCCGGATTGACGTCCACAAAACGGCTGAACGGAATTTCCACTGTGCGCCAGCCTTCCCAGTCCACAACGATCTCGTATTCCCGTTGATCGTCGTGCGTCGGTTTGAAATTTTTGTCCTGCTCGACCTGATACGTGCCGTTATCATCGTCAAAAAGCTGAACGCGCAGCGTGCCGCTATTTGAGCCTGCGCCGTAAATATCCAAAGCCAAAGCGTTGTATTCCGCAGCGCTTTTGCCTATATAAGCGCCCAGGCCGCCGACATAATAATTTTCCGCTTGGCCGGTCAATTGCAGATAAAACTGTCCGCGGCGGCGGTCTTTGGCTTCGGCGATAGTTGTTTCCAGCCGGTCAAATTTCCACCATTCCGGCGCGGCGCTAATATTACCGTCATCAAAATTTTCGAGGAGCAAAACTTTGTCGTACTCCGAAGCCGTGCCCGGCACAGGCTCGGCGGCCGACAACAAAAACCCGCTGCAAAGGAAACAACCAATTATTATAACCAGGAAATTTTTCATGCCCGCCCTCCAGGGATTAGTATTTTTAATATTTTACTACAATTTACCTTGATTTACATCTTATTTTTTGGCTACAATGCCTTTCTATGCAGACAAAATACTGGTCGGAAACCAAAACTCCGGCCTTGAAACCGGTCGCGCTGATCATTGACGATGATTCTGATTTGCGCCAAACCACCGGCTTGATACTCGCCAAAAATTACACTGTGCTGGAAGCCTGCAACGGCGCCGCCGGACTAAATGAATTGAAAAAAACCGCCGTCGATGTAGTGCTCTGCGACATACGCATGCCGGACTTGAGCGGTCTGGAAGTGCTGGAAAACATCAAAAAATCTCTGCCGCAACTGGAAGTCATCATGCTGACCGCCGTCAGCGATGCGAAAACCGCGGTGCAGGCTTTGAAAAAAGGCGCTTTTGATTTTTTGGTCAAGCCGGTCGAGCCGGAGCAATTATTGAACACCTGCGCGCAGGCCGTCAAAAAGAAAGACCTCGTTCTAAAAAATCTGGCGCTGGAGGCCGAACTGGAGCCGGCGCGCTGCACGGAGATTTTGGGCGAGAGCAAAGTCATGCAGGAATTATTCAAAAAAATCCAGAAAATCGCCAAGACCACAGCTTCCGTGCT
Organism: Candidatus Termititenax aidoneus; assembly: GCA_003864455.1. Taxonomy (GTDB): domain Bacteria; phylum Margulisbacteria; class Termititenacia; order Termititenacales; family Termititenacaceae; genus Termititenax; species Termititenax aidoneus. Next base: position 7,498 of record BGZN01000047.1, read on the forward strand.
CATCACCGGCGAAACCGGCACTGGCAAAGAACTCGCGGCGCACGCCATTCACGCCATGGGGCCGCGCACGGCCAAGCCTTTTATCGCGGTAAATTGCGGCGGCATACCAAATGAACTGCTGGAAACCGAGCTTTTTGGCCACGAACGCGGCTCATTTACTTCGGCGGAAGAGCGCAAGTACGGCAAGTTTGAGCTGGCGCAGGGCGGCACGATATTTCTTGACGAGATCGGCAACATGCCGCTGCTCATGCAGGCCAAAATGCTGCGCGTCCTGCAGGAAAAAGAACTGGAGCGCGTCGGCGGCGTCAAACCGATACCGCTCAACGCGCGGTTTATTTCCGCGACCAATGAAGATTTGAAAATCTGCATTCAGGAGAAAAAATTCCGCGAAGACCTGTACCACCGGCTCAAAGTCGTGCCGCTGGAAATACCGCCGCTGCGCGAACGCCACGGTGATATTGTTTTGCTGGCCAAACATTTTTTGACGCGCTACAACAAACTCTATCACGGTAATTTTACTAAAATCAGTCCGGCCGCGCTCGAAGTTTTGGAAAAATACCCCTGGCCTGGCAATGTCCGCGAACTGGAGCATATCATTCAGCGCGTCATCACTCTGGAGGAAGGTGATACTGTGCTGCCGGAGCATTTGCCGGAAGAATTTCAGCCGGTAAAAAAGAAAAAGGCCAGGGTTTAAGGAACGGCCGCGAAAGCACATGACGGAGTTTTTTCAGCTATTTAATTAAGCCAGATAATTTTCTTTCCGCGCCAGATTAACTCATATTTTTTCAAGCCGGAAAAATCGCTCACGTTGTCCGCTTGATTTAACTCGATGCGATTAAGTATCGTTTCTCTTTCCCGATAATACTCCACAGCCTCGCGCATACCGCGCGTGTAGCCGCGCTGCCAGAATAGAAAAAAGCCAAAGATGAGCGCCAAAATTCCCAGTGTAATGACCAATTCTAAATACGAATACGCGCGCTTCATTGAGCGCTCCAAGCAATCAAGCCGCTGCCCACAGCCACAGTCATTTTGGCAACGGCCTGGCTGCGGCGGTAAAGATACAGCGTGCCGGCAAAGCGCGGATTGCCGTCGGCGTTGAAACCCAGGCGCAGACTGGAAACCGTAAAAGGTTTGGCCAAAGCCAGCGTTTTTAAAATCCCTTGGCTGCTTTGCACTGTAAAACCATTTTCAAAAAACAGCACGTCAATATCGCGCTGCAGAGTTACCGCCTGCTGTTTGGCAAAGAGCAAATATTCCTCGATAAGATTTTGCTGAAAACGCAGCTCGGCTTTTTGGCGATAATGATCGAGTCCGGTCAAAGCCGCCGCGCCGATCAGCGCGATAATAAAAATCGTCAGGCTCAACTCGACCAGAGTAAAACCTTTACGCATAAAAATTTCCGTAAAGCCGCAGCAGAGGCACGCCCCAGTATTCCACCAGGACAAACGCCGCCATGATAAACGGCGCAAAAGGAATCAGGGCGTCTTTATTGACTTTGCGGCAGGCCAGCAGAATTAACGAAACTAGCAGGCCTAGAAAAAACGACAAAAATAAAAACAACACATACCGCGGCGGCTCAAAATACAAAGCCGTGCCGAAAAAAAGCAAGAAATCCGCGCCGCCGAAAGCCGGCCGGTGATAATGAAATTTTTCCAGACCCTTAATCAGCGCAAATAAAGCCAGCCAGACTAATAAATTGCCAAAAAATAAGCCGCGATAATTTTCCTGAAAATACAGCAAGACGAGAAAACCCAAAGAAGAAAAACACGGCACTTCCCGGCGTTTAAGATCTGCATAAACTATCGCTCCGATAAACCCAAATAAAATCAGTTTTGGCCAGAGCAGCGCCAGCATGATTTAAAATTTCACAATGCGTGCTTTGTCCAGCAGGCCGTCGATCTTGGAGATTTTATCCAGCGCCGCGGTGTCAATTTCATTGTCAATATTGATTAGCATGATCGCTTTGCCGCCGATTTTTTCACGGCCGACCTGCAAACCGGCGATATTGACTTTGGCCTCGCCGAGTATGCCGCCAAGCTGCCCGACTACGCCAGGCTTATCCTGATGCGAGAGCACCAGCAAAATGCCCTCCGGTATAGCCGACAGAGTGAAGCCGTCGACATTGATAATGCGCTCACCGACCGACGCAAATAAAGAGCCGCAAATCGACGCTTTGCCTTTTTTGGTGTTCACGATAATTTCAATCTCATTGGCGTAATCGCGGACTTTTTCCGTGCGCGCGCTTTTCACTGTGATATTTTTTTCTTTGGCGATCAGCGGCGCATTGACAAAATTAACATTGCCTTCGGGGTTGATGGATTCCAAAATGCCTTTCAATATAATAGTAGACAGCGGCGATGGATCGACGGCCGCAATCTCACCTTTGTAATTGATTTCCACTTCGGAAAAAGTGTCCTTGACCACCTGGCCGATAAAACGCCCCATTTTTTCTGCCAGATTGAGATACGGCTTGACCGGCTCTAGCAACGCCGGTTTCATTGTCGGAATATTGACCGGCGCGGAAGCGCTGCCGCCCTGCAAAACTGTAACGATTTGCTGCGCCACATCGACCGCCACATTGATCTGCGCTTCGGCTGTCGACGCGCCCAGATGCGGCACGGCCACCAAAGTCGGCAATTCTTGGGCCAGCAGCGGCGACTCGACCGCTTTTTTTTCGTCTTCAAAAACATCGATAGCCGCGCCAGCCACCTGTCCGCTGGCCAGAGCCTCGGCCAGATCAGCCTCGACAATAATGCCGCCGCGCGCGCAGTTCACGATGCGCACGCCTTTTTTCATCGCGGCAAATTTTTCTCTGTTAATGAGTCCTTTGGTTTCGTTCGTCTTGGGAATATGCAAAGTGAGAAAATCCGCTTCCTGCAAAACCTCGTCAAGTTTTTTTATCTCAATGCCGCGGCTTTCGGCGTATTCTTTGGTTACAAACGGATCGTAGGCAATAACTTTCATGCCCAAAGCCAGACAGCATTTAGCAACATGCGAGCCGATCTTACCCAGACCCACCACGCCGAGCGTTTTGCCGTACAGCTCCACGCCCTGAAACGGCGAGCGGTCCCATTTGTGATTTTTGACCAGCGTGTCGTAAGCCTGCGGTATTTTGCGCGCCATGGACAGCATCATCGCCAGCGTGTGCTCGGCGGCGGCGATCGTGTTGCCTTCGGGAGAATTCACTACAATAATGCCCTGCTCGGTCGCGGACGGCAAGTCGATATTGTCCACGCCTACTCCGGCGCGGCCGATAATTTTGAGTTTTTTACCGGCCTTGATAATTTTCGGCGTAACCTTGGTTTCGCTGCGTACGATCAGCGCGTCATATTCGGGAATGATTTTGACCAGCTCGTCTTCCGGCAAGCCGGTTTTGAGGTCGATTTGCAGACCGGCTTTCTCAAAAACCGCGATGCCGTCTTTGGATAATTTGTCGCTTGCCAAAACTTTCATGTTAGTCGCCCTTGGCCAAAACATTTTGCGCGGCCTGCACGCCTTTGCCCCACTGAATGCCCGGCATACCGAGCTGGGACAGCACAATCTCCAGACAAGCAATCACCGCCAGCACATCTTTGGGGTCAATAAAACCCAGGTGGCCGATACGGAAAATTTTCCCTTTCAGTTCGTCCTGGCCATTGGCCAGCGCAATGCCCCAATCGTCTTTCATTTTTTTGCGAATCTCGTCAGCATTTAAATTGCCCGGCGGATACACCGCAGTTACCGCGCGTGAAGCCGTACCGTCGTTTTCATTGAGCAATTTCAAGCCCAGCGAGCGCAGCGCGGAACGCACCGCTTTCATCAAGCGCTCATGCCGGTCGAAAATCGAATCCAGCCCTTCCTCCGCCAGCAGATTGACCGACTCGACCAGTTGATAAATCAAGCTAACCGCCGGAGTGTACGGCGTCTGTCCTTCCGCGGCCTGCTTGAGCGCGGCTTTGAGGCTCAAATAAAAATGCGGCAAATCGGAAGTCTCAATGGCTTTTTTGGCTTTCTCCGAAACGGCCACGACAGCCAGTCCGGGCGGCAGCATGAAAGCCTTTTGCGAGCCGGCGATAACTACATCCAGCCCCCACTCGTCGATCTTGAGATCGGAAGCCAGGAAACCGGAAATCGCATCCACGACAATCAGCGCGCCGTGAGCCTTGACGACCTTGGCAATCTCTTCGACATCGTTGAGCACGGCTGTCGAAGTTTCATTCATCTGGAAAAACACACCCTTGATTTCTTTTTCAGTGTCTTTGGCCAGCAGAGCCTTGACCGCCGACGGATCGACAGCCTGGCCGTAAGCGTATTCCAGCACTTCCGCCTCGAGGCCGTAAACTTTCGCCAGCTTGATCCAGCGTTTGCCGAAATTGCCGACCGCCGCGATCAGCACTTTGTCGCCCCGGCAGAAACAACTCGACACCGCCGCTTCCATGCCGCCCGTGCCAGAAGCAGACAAAACTACCACCTCATTTTTGGTCTGCAGGAGAGTCTGCAATTTGGCGGTCAAATCCAGCATTAGTTTTTTGAAAACGCCGCCGCGGTGACTCATCATGTCTTTGGCGGCCGCCAGCGCGATTTGATTCGGCACAGGCGTCGGCCCCGGTATCATTAACAATTCGGAAACGTATTTTTTCATGCTCGGCCTCCTGTATAGGTTTAAGGAAATTGGCATCTATCCTAGCATTAAAGGGCGGCGCAGGCAAATTATCC
>BGZN01000048.1 GCA_003864455.1 Candidatus Termititenax aidoneus
CAGAGACAATTTGTCGAAAAAATCAATGAGCAGCTCAAGGAACTTGGCCTAAAGCTAATTAGTCAGTCTGATTTAAGCAACATCGAAACCGGTAAAATACCAACGATTTCCGAGGAATTAGCTTTGGTCCTTAATGATTTATTCAGTGTGAATCTGGGCACGCTTGAGGCTACAGGCTCCGTTAGAACAACTGCCAGCCAGCAAAATTATACCGAAACTCCAGAAGATCAAATTATTGGGCAACGTTTCACTCAACTACGGGAGAAGCAAGGACTTGCCATAATTGAATTAGCTAGACTATTGAAAATTTCTTCCTGGTTCATTAACGATATCGAAAAAGGCATACGCAGACACGCTAAAAATTATCAGAAAATCTTTGACGCCGTGCAGGAGAATCAGGAATTACAGTGGGATATAGAGTGGATCTTAACTGGCCAAAAAGTCACGCCAGAGATTCCACAAGCAGCGCAAGTGGAAACGCCGTCCAGCGCGGAGACCTTTAATCTAGTCGTCCCGGGTCCACAAACAAGCAGTGTGGAAATGCAGGTGGTGGAAGAAGAAATTGATAAACTAACCAGAGAACTGCTAAAAGAACGCACCCAAAATAGAATCCTGCAATTGAATGTTCAGGAAGCACTGGCCGAAAAAGAGGCTCTGGAAAGAAAACTTGCCAGTTTGCAAGCGGAGAGTGAAAAATTAAAAACCAGCAATCAAGAACTGTCCTCTGAAAATCAAATCCTGCTTCAGCAGATTGCTAGTCTGGAAACAGAAAAGAAAGCGCTACAGGATAAGTACGTTGAATTAGAAAATTGGGAAAAAAGATTTAAAGAGCTTTTACAGGCCCGACCTTAATCTTTTTTTAAAAAATGTGTCAGTCGTTTGAGCGCTTCCTTGAGCAACGGCAGCTCGGTGGCGTAACAGCAGCGCACAAAGCCCTCGCCGCCCGCGCCGAAAACATTGCCGGGCACGACCGCGACTTTTTCCTGCTGTATCAACTTTAGCGCGAAATTTTCAGAAGTCAAACCGGTCGGACGAATATCGACAAACACATAAAATGCGCCGGACGGTGCGGCCGCCGGCAAGCCGATTTTTTGCAAAGCGCTGATCATAAAATTGCGCCGCTGCAAATAAGACCGGCGCATTTTCTCCACCTCGTCCCGGCAGGATTGCAAAGCCTCAAGCGCGCCGTATTGGGACATGATCGGCGCGCAGATCGCGTAATATTGATGCAGTTTAATGACCTGCCGCATCAACTCCGCCGGACAACAAATATAGCCGATGCGCCAGCCCGTCATCGCGAAGGCTTTGGAAAAGCCGTTGAGAATAATCGCGCGTTCTTTCATGCGCTCAAAAGCGCCGATAGAATAATGTTGTCCGTCGTAAACCAGCTCCGCGTAAACTTCATCGGATACAACCCAGATGTCCTGCTTTTTGGCCAGCGCCGCGATTTTTTGCAATTCGCTTTTAGGAATAACCGCTCCGGTCGGATTATTGGGCGAGCAAATAAACAGGGCTTTAGTTTTGGGCGTGATAAGTCTGGCAATCTCTTGCGCGCGCGGAATAAAATTTGTTTTGGCAGTATTCAGACTGACCGCGCGGCCGCCGGCCAGCTCGATCAGCGGCTGATACGACACATAGCAAGGCTCGGCCACAATGACTTCGTCGCCGGGGTTGAGAATAGCCCGCAAAACCAAATCGACCGCTTCGCTCACGCCAAAAGTTATTAGAATTTCGTTTTCAGGATTATAATGCAATTTGTATTTGGTCAGATATTTGGCGATTTCTTGACGCAGCTCAAGCAAGCCCCAATTTGAGGTGTAAGAAGTGCGGCCTTTTTCCAGCGCGTAAAACGCCTTCTCGCGAATATTCCACGGCGTGACAAAATCCGGCTCGCCGACACCCAGCGAAATAATATCTTTGCGGCCGATAATCAAATCAAAAAAGCGGCGAATGCCCGACGGCGGTATCCGGCTGACAGCTTGCGAATATTTGTCAGAACGCTTCATGCGGTCTCTTTAGGGCGCGACCGACAGACGGGAAGATTTTTCTTTGCCGGAAAGCACCGCGCCGTTTTCCTTATATTTTTTTAAAACAAAATGCGTTTTAGTGCCGCGCACTCCGTCCAGCGGAGCCAGTTTTTCAGAAACAAAAAACGCGACTTCTTTCAAGGTCTTGCCTTCGATGATGACCTGCAAATCGTAGCCGCCGGAAATCAGATATACCGACTCCACCTGCGGAAATTTATAAATGCGCTCGGCCAGCGTGTCAAAACCGGTCTCACGCTCGGGAGTTACGCTCAATTCGATAATCGCGCGCACCACTTCTTTTTTGTTCGGCACTTTTTCGGGATTGATAACCGCGCCGTATTTGACAATGACGCCGTCGTCTTCCAACTGTTTAATTTTTTTACGAATGACCTTGACGTCTTTTTTGAGCATCGCCGCGATTTCTTCCGGCGTCAGCCGCGCGTCATTTTGGAGCAGTTCCAGAATTTCGTTCATAAGGCCTCCCTTGCGCTAGAAGTATACACTTATTTAGGCAGGGATAAAATATCTGATTTAGGCTTTAGAGCATTTTTTTGATATAGATAAGCGCGTAATAACTCGGCCTATTATCAAGAGCAACGGGGTCTGCTGATCCTCCTCCAGCAACATCGCCCTTTGGGGTCATAGAAAATCTTAATCCAAATGGACCAGTAGTTGTTCTATTGCCGGAAGTAGCATCGGTTTTGCTGGCAGATGGACCACTGGAAAATACTCCACTAGCACTTAAAATCTGACAATTATGCGTGCCGCCGTCATTGGCAATCTCCGCATAACCGGTAGCCTCTTCTCCAGCAAATGTATGCGTATGACTTGGCAGATTAGCGGCTATTATTTTTACAGAATTATCACCCCCTTCTTTAGGCGCGGTACTACTACCCATAATAAATCTATCTTGCAAATTCGGTGTTCCATTATAGCCGTCACATTTGAACCAGCCTTTCAGCGTATCATTATTTTCCCAACCAATACCGTCATACATCAGTATAGTTCCTATGGGCAATGCGGCCTGAAAACTTAAATTTTCTATAGCGGTACTCACAGCTCTCACGGCGTCCGCCACGGCTTTTTCTGTGGGTATACGTGTATCATCGGGCGCGGTATCGATTGTACTCCCGGTGCGTATGGAAGTGGTTTTGGTCAATGTGCTGAGAGTTCCGGCTGTTGTGGTTTTGGTTAAAATATCATTAGCCGTGCCTGCCTCGATTTTGTCCTGCTTGGCGGCTACGTCGCCGCTGCTGGCTTTGCCGCTCAGAGCGGTCGCCACGGCTTTTTCTGTGGGTATCTTCTCATCGCTGGCGCTGGTTGTGTTAGTCTCCAAAGTCGTGGTTTTGGTCAGCATGCCAAGAGTTCCGGCTGTCGTTGTCTTGGTTAAAATATCATTGGCCGTGCCCGCGGCTATCTTGTCCTGTTTGCCGCTCCTCAACGCGGCGAAATTTTTTCCGGCCAATTTCGAGGACGGATAATAACTGTCGCTGGAATTAGCGTCCAAAACATTTGCCGTCTCATTAGTTGAAGAGACCTGCCTATTGGCCACGTTTTCTTTGGTATGCAGGGCGTTCCTCACGCCTTCAGCCGAGAGGCTTTTGCCAGCCTCGATATTGTAAGTTACCCCTCCAATTATCTCTTTAAAATTCGTGTCATTTGCATCTGTGTAGTTATTTGCCATAAACATACCCCCTTTAAACTTAGTTACATTTAGTATAGCACATCTTATCACAAAACACAATAGCTAATATCTTATAGTGTTTTATAAATGACATGGATTTTTCAAAGGCTAAACTATATATGACAAAGAACCACAAGAAAGGGTTTGTAGCACATGGACAAGCAAATTGAACAAAAATTAAAAACTTTGATCAGCAAGAAACTGCAATTGCTGCGCGAAAGAGACAACTGCACCATGGAGAAAACCGCTGATTTTTTGGATTTGGATTATTCTCTGTATCATGGTTTGTTGCACGGCACTAGGCTGCCTCACCTGGCCACACTTATGAAAATCAATCAGGCTTACGGTCTGGACATGAATTGGTGGTTTGAGGATTTCGCCGAAATACGCGCGGCCAGAGTTTTAACCAAAGAGGCCATCGCTAAAAAAGCCGCGGAAAAAGAATTGTTAAATAATTTCAATAAACTGGACGCCCATTCCCGCAAAGCTCTGCAAAAAATCCTGAAAACTATGCTCAAGAAACACCGCGGTAATTGGCCGGTTAACAATGTGTATTTCTTTCAACAGGCTTAATATTTTTGGTTACATCAATACATTCAGAAATTAATTATTTTTCATAAATAAATTTAATTCTTCTTTCAAAACAGTCCATATTTTCTCTATATTGATTACCAAATCTTCCATTTCTGTCCATTTCAATTTAAAACTATAAGCATGTCTGACAAAATGACGGAAGTTCAAATACTCGCCCAATTTTTCTTTAAGGTCATTCCCGAATACGGCCGTTCTAGCGCTTGTTTGCTCAAAGGCCCGGTCAAACAATTTTTTATGCCATTTATCGCCAATAGGAATTTCCACATCTATCTGTTTTATAATCAGCAATAATATATTCTCCACGCCATTATAAAAAGAATGCAGGCATAATGCGGCGGCGGATAATTCTACAAAATCAGGCACTCTTATTTTGCACAGACTTAATAACGGCTCAGCATTACTAAGTAGTTGATCCATCTGTGCTATTTCAAATTCTATTTTTTTCTTAACGCCGTTATCCAATTTTTACAACCTCGCCTAGAGAATTTAATAGGGCAAAAAAATCTTTATTTTCATCAAAATCCACTAAATCAACTTTTTTGTTTAAGCGGTCGTCTAGCTTGGCATAAACTTTAAAAAATTTTCTCTCCGGCAGACCAGAAATACCGATGTCTATATCTGAGTATTTGTGCAGACGTCCTGTTACCAGCGAACCGAACAAATAAACAGCTTTACAACCCTCACTTTTTAATAAATCTGAGGCTGTGTCTACATCCTGCTGGTAATCTTCTGGAAGTTTAAGTAATTTCATACATGTATAATATTCTATATTAAACTGGATTTCAATTAACGAAGCCTGATTTCTGCCGCTTTGTACGACGACCGCACGAAAGGCCCGGAAAACACCGCTTTAAAACCCAGTTCTTTTTCGCCGTATTCTTTATATTCCGCGAATTTGTCAGGGTGGACAAATTCCTGAAGCGGATAATGTTTTTTGGACGGCGGCAAATACTGGCCGAGCGTAATAATAGACACACCGCTATTTTTCAAGTCCTGCAGCGCGGACTTTATCTCCGCTTCTGTTTCGCCCAGACCCAGCATCAGACCGGATTTTGCGGTCAAGCCGGATCTGGCGGCATGCGCTAGTATTTTTAGCGAACGCTGATAATCCGCCTGCGGACGGATTTCCGCATACAAACGCGGCACTGTTTCGATATTGTGGTTGAACACGTCCGGTCTGGCCGCCAGCGCTATATCCAGCGCAGACAGTTTGCCTTGAAAATCCGGCGTGAGAACTTCGACGGCGGCGTGCGGCAGTCCCTGCCGCACGGACAGAATGGCCGCGGCGAAATGCGCCGCGCCGCCGTCCGGCAAGTCGTCGCGCGTTACAGATGTAATGACCACATATTTCAAGCCCAGTTTCCGCGCGGCCTCGGCTATTTTTTGCGGCTCGTCAGCATCTACCGGCTCCGGCGCGGCTTTGGTCACGGCGCAAAAACGGCAGCGGCGCGTGCAAGCCGAACCGAGAATTAAGAAAGTTACTGTTCGCGCGGCAAAACACTCGCCGCGGTTGGGACAGAGCGCGGACTCGCAAACTGTATGCAAAGACTCCACCAAATATTTGCGAATACGCAGATTATTCGCGGATTTCGGAATATTTTTTTTGAGCCAGGCCGGATAACGCATGGAAACAAGTCTAACAAACAACCAGAAAAAATCCATACATAAATTTGCGGCGTCTGGGTATTTTTATGCTGTGTTTTTAAGGAGTGTGAGGATATGTCAGCTATCGATGATTTTGAAGACCAGCCGGAAAATGAGCAAAATGCTGAGACGCAGAGTTATCTGGCGCGTTATTACAACGAAGCGCTGGCCGAGTTTCTCCAATCCGCCGCGCCGCGCAGCACAGAAGTGTATCCTTACGAAGTGCTGATTTTTTCCGAACAGCCCGGGGTTTTACGGAAAAAATAGTCCGCTAAAAATATACCGCCTTTAGTGTTACAATAATTTCATGCTCAGCAAAGAAGTTTCCTGGACTTTATGGGGATTTTTTCTCGCGCACGCGGCGCTTTTTGTTTTCACGAATATCGGCCTGCTCATTCTCAACCTGCTGGCTTTCAGCGGCGAACTCTGGTTTTTGTACGTGCTGGTATGCTGGGTTTTGCTGCTGACGCTGCATTATTATTTAAACAAACTATTTATTTCCGGTTTTTTCTTAAAAATCCGCGACAAAATTTTGGACAGGCTGGCTAAATGAAATCGCTGAATAAATCCCGCGCATTGGTTTGTTTGTCCGGCGGCCAAGACAGCGTTACCTGTCTAATGTGGGCGGCGCAAAAATACGGCGCGGAAAATATTTTTACTGTTTCTTTCAATTACGGGCAAAAACACGCTGTGGAATTGGACTGCGCCAAAACTGCGGCTAAACTGCTTGGCGCGGCCGCGCATTGGGTTTTGAACATACCGGCTCTGAAACAGATCGGTGACAGCGCGCTGCTGACCAGCGCTGATGTGAATGAAAGCAAAGACGGTTTGCCGGCTTCTTTCGTGCCGGCGCGCAATATTATTTTTTTAAGTCAGGCCGCGGCTCTGGCCTATAAATTGGACTGCGCCAATTTAATAACCGGCGTGAGCGAGGCAGATTACAGCGGTTATCCGGATTGCCGCGGACAGACCCTGAAACTTTTGGAGCAGACTTTGAACGCAGGGTTAGAAGCAAACCTGGAAATCGTCATGCCGCTGCTGCGCAAGAACAAAGCGGAAATTTGGGAAATGGCGCGGCAATGCGGGGGGACGGACGGCGTGGAGCTGATCCGCGAACATACGCATACCTGCTACAACGGCGATCACACGACGCGGCATGAATGGGGTTACGGCTGCGCCAAATGTCCGGCCTGTCAGCTGCGCCGGAAAGGGTACGCGGAATTTCGCGCGAAAGTGAAATAAAAAATGCAGGCCAATATTCAAGAAATTTTTCGCAGCATACAGGGCGAGGGTTTGTATGCCGGCGCGCCGGCGGTTTTTGTGCGTTTCAGCGGCTGCAATTTGCGCTGCGCTTACTGCGACACCAAAAAATCCTGGCGCGCGGCTAAACACTGCCTTTATCAGCCGGTGGAATTTGCGCGCCATGTCGTGCGCGTGCCCAACGCCGTCTCTGCGGAAGACTGCGCGGATATGATTTTTTGGCTGTCGCCGCAGGGTCTGGTCAGTTTCACCGGCGGCGAGCCTTTGCTGCGCGCCAAGTACATCGCGCACGTGATACAGCTCCTCGGCGCAAATTACACGTATCTCATCGAAACGAACGGCACTTTGCCGGCCGCGCTAAAATATTTGCCGAACTCGCCGAACATTGTTTATTCTATTGATCTAAAAAATCCAAAATTTCTCCGCTTTTATAAAACCGTGCCGCCAAAATCGCCAAAGTATATAAAAATAATTTTAGAAAAAAATTTAAGTATAGAAAAAACCCTGCAAATCTTGAACAAAATCCCAATGACCGGCACACCGCTTTTTCTGCAGCCGGTAAATAATAAAATCGACAAAAAAGAATTGCAAAAATGGATGTATTTTTTAGAAAAAAATGGGTATGTCTATAAAGTCCTGCCGCAAATACATAAATTTGCCCGTTGGAAATAATGTGTACGATTGCACGTCGACTGTTTCGCGCTCTTGTTGTTCTCGCTTCGCATACGCTTGTGAAGCTCGAGTAATGCTTTGTACAGAGGTGTAAAATGATAAATCGCGCGTGTTTCTATGCGCGCGATTTAATATTTTGCGCAGGGGCGCAAAGTGCGCAAATTTATACATCAAAAACAATTGTTATATCTTTGCTGTTCATTATTGCACAGAAAAAATCGATATATTTTTGCCAGATTTCTAGATTTTTCGCCTGAATAAGCCAAAAACTACACTTGGCAAAAAACCTGCCATTTACCCAACGCAGAAAATAAGTGGGGGTAAAAAATGGCAGTCGCAGCTAAATCCAGAAACAAGGTCGAGAAAAAATTAAATTCCGCAGAAATTTTAGAACTCAAAAAAACAGAAAAGAAAATTATCGCCAAACTGGTCAGCGGCTCGCTGGGCGGCGGCCTCACCAAAGAAAAAAATCAGTTAGTCATGGAAAATCTGCCGCTGGCGATTTATCTGGCCAAAAAATATATTCGCAACGATGTGGATATTCAAGACCTGGTGCAAGTCGCAGCGATCGGCTTGATTAAGGCCGTGCGCAAATACAATCCGTCGCGTAAAGTCCGGCTGTCTTATTACGCTGTGCCGACTATCGACGGCGAGCTGCGCCATTATATCCGCGACAACTGTTATAGTATCCGCGTGTCGCGCAAATGCGTTGAACTGAACGCGCGTATTCAAAAATTCCGCGAAGAGTTTATTTATCAGAACGGCCGCGAAGCCACCCGTCTGGAGATCGCCAAAAAATTTAAATTCAAACTAAAAACGTTGGACAAGATCATGCAGACTATGGGTGCGCATTATCTGACCTCGCTAGACACGCCGATCAGCCACAACAACAAAAGCGATTCGATCCGCCTGGAAGACATGATCGGCAGCAATAATTTTGCCGAAGACTTTTCGGAAAAAGAAGACCTCCAAACCGCTTTGCAGGCGCTCAATCTGCGCGACCGGCAAATCATCAAAGATCATTTTGTCCGCGAGTTCAGCCAGTCTGACATCGCCAAGCGTTTCCGCATCACACAGGCGCAGGTGTCGCGCGTGCTCAAACGCGCCTGTCAAAAAGTTTCTCTGGCGATGATCTAAAACACCGCTGCTGCTTTGTCCAAACCTACCGCATGCCGTATAATGTTTTTCGCACTGCGGAGAGGTGTCAGAGTGGTCGATCGTATCTGACTCGAAATCAGATGTGGCGCAAGCCACCGAGGGTTCGAATCCCTCCCTCTCCGCCAGATAGTACAAATCTGCTTCTTGGCGGTCATCATTCTGCAGTTGTAATTTGGACATCAATAGCAGCGACGATACTCATAGTATGTAGACTGATAGTCATCAATATTTAAAAATAATAACAATATGAATACAAGACTGAGTGTTATTGTCGGGTGCAATATTAAAAGACATCGAAAAAAACTATGTCTTTCTCAAGAGAAATTAGCTGAAAGAGCAGGCCTGCATAGAACATATATAGGAGGTGTTGAGCGTGGAGAACGTAATATTACGCTTGATTCTTTACAAGTTATCGCAATTGCTCTGAATATTGCTCCAACAAAATTAATTATGGAAACAAACAATGTTTAACCAATATCGCCAGATGCAATTTGCACAATATAACAAGGCTCATGATTTCTTCATAGAAAACCACGAAAAACTAATTCAGATTGAACATTTTTGCATGGATTTGTTATCCAAATTTATCGATGAACACCAGGATAGTATTAAACATGATTACAACGAGGCCTCTTTTTTGTATCCATTTTGGCAAAATTATCCGCCGGATGAAAGAGGCAGGAAACCTAAAGGAGATCAATATCCCTGGATCGAAATTGGCGAACATGTATTCTGTCCAAAAATTTCTAGATTTCTTGACAAACATTTCAACATTAAAGACACAGGCTTGCCTACTGGTCCAGATGGCAGATATATCATTTCCAATGACGCCATACAGTCAATTTTAGAAATTACTTGTTCTGTTTGGTTATTTGTTGATATTAAATCGGTCGGGCCAAGAGACGACCAAGACCATGTTGTTATGTCCCACAATCAAATATCCGGCAATGGCAAATGGGACAGAATGGCGTGCGGGGTTCTAAATGACACTATGGTTGCCAAAGGTCAGCGCGCAACACATCCATTTTATTGCGCAATACCTCCCTTGTTTGTGCTCAGTGATGCAACTGTTGTCCCGGTTGTGCATATTGTATTAAAACCAGTTTATAAAATGTTAGGATTAGCTGGCGAGAGACAAGGACAACCTATCGGGCGAGTAAGTATGGCAACCATTCCAAATGGAATTCTACTTACAGAGAATCCAAATTATCTGAAGAAAACTCCGGGCTTATTATTCCCAGGAAAAGACGATAAAGAAAAGGACCCTCGCAAAATTAGGGCTCGTGTAAGTTTTGAAAAATTAAGGAAATTAGCAGACTGGCGATATAAAGATTTTTATTTCTAAGCAACTGATTCAAGCTCAAATAGCTGGTTTTGTGTTCTTATGTTGTCTAAGTTATTTCTTGCCAGCAGGATATATTTTTCTTCCTTTTCTATACCTATATATTGCCTGTCCTCTTTATAAGCTGCGATAGCTGTAGTACCGCTTCCGAGGAATGGGTCTAATACAATATCATCAACATCACTAAACAGCTTTATGACTCGCCTGGCAAGTTCCTCAGGAAATTTTGCTTCGTGGTCATCATTTTTCCGAACAGATTGAATATCCCACATTTGACGATAACCCCATTCTTTCCATTCGTCGTCAGATAAACGAGAACGATTAACTACATATTCACCTGGCTTCCAGAAAATATATATATCCTCCGTTTCACTTACTGCCTTTAATGTATTGGTCGTCCAACGTGAATTTGCCCATGTTGGATCTTTTTTCCATATCCTTTTATCATATAGATACAGCCCCGCTTCATGGGCAAATAATTCTAAATTACCACCAACCAATTTTACCTTCGTTTGAATTTGATATTTTCCACCGCGGATATTATTGCCATTAAGTCGACGATCTATGGTTTGTTCACTGCAGCCAAGATAATCTGCCAATTGATCCCGGTTATAATTTGGATAAGTTTTTTTTGCTTTTAGTATCATTTCTTTTGTTATTGGACATTTGTGATTTGAGATATTCATTCCTTGAATTCTAGGCATGGCTTCGTCTTTAAATGCCAAAATATCTGCAATATTAATGACCATAAATCCACCCGGCTTTAAAACAAATGAATGCAGTTTAATAATTGTTTTTAACATTTTCTGCCACGACTCATAAGTTTCATTGGCTTCATATTCTTTGCCAACAAAATACGGCGGCGACCAGAAAGAAAGAGCGATAGAACCAGGTACAATTTGTGCCAACAATTCTTCCGAACGCCCGCAATATACATTGTTTACTGCCAAAGTATTCACATAAGAATGGTACTTAAAGTCATCAACACTGTCAAGTATTTACCCTTAAAACAGCGGCGCTTAACTATCTATAGAGCCTCAATTGAGCAATTATTCAGTTATACAAAAATTACGAAGACCGAATAATCATAATAGCTTTTAATCCAATCACAGAAGAGTTTAAAGTTGCCGATGCCGCAACGCAAAGAAATTCGGAGTTTATCAATAACATTACTGATTTGTTTTCCAAAGCAAGCATCCGCATTTTTATAAATCAGTAATAGAAAACGAATTAACAAACTATTTTTGGGAAACTACGGTTTCAAATAAATTACTGGTTTCATCCTCAAAAAAGAATGTTATCCGAAACGCTTTTTTTGCGGGACTTATTAGAAATAATACAAATGTTCTTTTTTCGGAACGAAAAGTCAGTGACTTATTTGATCCAGCTTTGAAAAAAAGGATGCAGATTTAAAAAAGGTTTTGGCCGACCATTGTTTGCCAGACAATTTTTACGATACGGATTTTAATAATTTTCTGAAAGAGCGCAGAAAATTAATAACGAAATCTGTTCGTTCGGTTTTTGACAGTTTATAAAAGTTTTCTGTTCCTCCGTATTTACACGACGGATTTTCATCAATATGCCGTCAAATTCTCTTACCTTAACCGCTCTATCGTTTCTTCCGCAGAATCTCCTTCGTCAAGGATTGTTTTTATTATTTTTTCTCGGT
>BGZN01000049.1 GCA_003864455.1 Candidatus Termititenax aidoneus
AATTTATGATAGCAAACCTTATTATATTTTTTACGAATTTTCGGTCAAGATTATAAATAGCTCTAAATAATAATGCTTCATGATCAGAATTCCATCCATGATAGTCTCTGATTGCCATTAAGATGTAAGCATTTTGCAAGGCTTGGCTATTACGTGCAATTGAAAGCCTTTTTACTGCCTCTTGTATATTAGTTCGCCTATGTATGATAGGTAATAGAAATATATGGAATACTTCTGGTTTTGTAGAGAATACTGAAACTAATAACTTGAGATAGGAATGAGCAAAACCACGATGTTTTTTGTCAATTTCTATAGTTTTATTAATAGGTAAAATAGTAGGTAGTTTGTCTTCTTTAGATATTTCTTTAATATGCTTTAATATATCCTTGCATATATTTTTTGTAACCAAGTTAATTGGCATGGCTTCATAACAATATGTTATAAAAATGTTTTTTGCTTCGAAGCTTTTAGATTTGATTAAATTAAATATGCTTAGAAAATTAAACAGCTTGACTACTCCTGAAAAATGGTAGCCCAAGTCGTTTGCAAAAAAAGGAGTATCTTGTTCTAGGTAAGATTCTAAGAATGCCAGATATTGTTTTTCGTTATGCTGTAGACTATAAAGGAGCGTATGTATCCCATCATACGGAAAGACGTGATCGATCTTTAATAGATTGCTGGATTTTAAAGTTTTTAATAATAAGATAAAATCTTGTTTTGTAAAAGGGTTTAACAGCTTCTGTATTTGGTCTGCCTTATCTTGATATAATTCATTATGGGGCTCATCTCCTGTATAATCATCTCTATTTAAAGTAAGAAAAAGCATAAATAATGAATTTTCCTTGAATTTGTTAAATTTTGATGAATAAATCGAGGGAAGCTTATGTTTTTGGCATGTTTTATATAAATTGTGCAGAATCAAACAAGCATCCAATGAGCTGACATCTAAGTGTTTCTCGCAAAAATCAGCAAATAGATTTAGGTCTTGTTCTATTATTGACAACTGCTCTTTGTGCGAGAGATTGGTTTGATATTTGAAGATGGCCTTTTCGATTATACTTTTAAATGGCGTTAGCTTATGAAAACAAGTAAGTACTTTGATAGCATATTTTCTTAACCTAAAAGCATTTTTGGTTGGCTCCATGCCAACCTGAAGAAACTCCATGTTTTTTTCGTGCGAAATATATTGAACGTACTCAAACTCAAGACATTCTTTGGCATAGAAAACCAAGATCATACCAATATTGATATTGTTGGTTTTTTTAAAATGCTTTTTCAACATGCTTAAAACCAGAAACTCTCTCTTATATTTAAAATGAAAGGATTTTTGATCCAACATAAAATTTTGCGTAAATAGACTATATATTTCTGCAGGGGATTTCGTTTTATTTTCAATGTAAGAAAATAAAATTTCTAATGCCGTCTGGAATTTTGATATATCAAGATGATTTTTGTAATCACTTAAAATATGGAGAAATTTTGTGCTGATATTGTGATTGTTTTTATGTGCTTCAAAATCAAATTCTTGAAAATTTATACTGCTATCTGGCAGTAAGGCGATCTCGTTTTTTATAAATAAAAGACTTTCATCCGCTAGTAAATTGTGAAATACCATAACGAATTCTAATTGAAGTTCTTTAGTGTTTTTTTGTATAGTTTGCCATATTTCTTTTAGTTGGGCTATCAAATAATCCGTTTTTTCATTATCATGAAATGTGTTTAGAAAAACCATTAAGAAATTAACTATTCTGCTCTTGTATTTGGGAAAAGTTTTTTGTATCAACTCTGCTGGTTTTACTATTTCTAACTTAGAAAAAACATCGTATAACAAATAGTCGCCGAAAGTTTGTTCGCTAAATTTTATAGCTATATTTTTGTAAACATCCACAATCTCTTTTTCATGCAAAACCTTAACGATGTCAGAAAAGTCGCTATAAGAAATATTAAAAGATTTCAGAAAATCAAATATTATATGATCTTGAGAAATTTTAACGGTCTGGAAAAAGGATATAAAAGAAGCTGTTATTCTTTCTTTATATAGTAGCCTAGTAGCAGTTTCGCTATAATATGTATCGAAAATCGAGATAGCGTTATTTATTTTGGCCCAGTCTTTGTTTTTTGCACATTTTGCAGCCATTATAGCAATTCTTACATTATCTTTAGATATAGATGTGATTTTTTCTAATAATGATCTGTCCGTAAATCTAAAATTATCAATTATGATTTTGCTAATTTCCTCTTTTTTGAGGGATTGCAAGTCATAGGAAACATATTCAATATAAGGAATAACCCTTTGTTTTAAATCGTTTTTAGCATAGTCTCTTACCGTAAGTATTATTTTAGTTTTGTGTATTCGTTTGAGACTACAAGCAATATCTAGAAAGTGATTCAACTGGGTTAATTGATTGGCATCATCTATCATTATTAGATAATTATTGTTATCTTGGAAATGTATAGAGAGATCGTTATAGATTGGCTCTCCATTATTTAAAACACATTTCAAAATATAGCCATTTTTGTTTGCGAAGTCTTGAGCAGTTTCTAAAGCTAGTTTTGTCTTTCCTATGCCAGATTTTCCACATACCATCAAAACGATATTCTTTTCCAAGATGTTTAAAATATCCTGTTTTTCTTTATCACGACCTATTAATGGAAATGCTAATGGAGCAGATGATGTTTTGCTGTTGTATCTTTCAATAAAATCATCAGGCGGAAGTATTTGATTTGTATCTATTTTAATATCTAAATAATCCCTTGCGATGGCTTGGTATTTCCAATATAAATCTTGAGCAACGGTTGATGCTCCAATAAGTTCTAAATTAGGATATAATTCATGAAGTTTTTCTTGTTGTTCTGGTGTTATATTGGAAGATGTATAGCAGCAGATTAGCTTACTTATTTTTTTATATGGTGCTTTTTTAATATTTATTACTGATTCAATATCTTTTTTTAATTTCTTAAAAACGGCGCTTTGTACCGTGTTATGCATTATGCCTATATATTCGCCGTTTTTCAGCCTAACAAATGCGTCTAGAGTGCCTTTTGTTGTTTTGTCTGTTCCGGTTTGAGAGCCCAATGTATTTATATTTTCATAATTGTATTTATTGTAGAGATAAGTGTTCATCATCTTTTGATAACGGCCGCCCTCTAAAGCGATGATGTGCTTTTCTATTTGGGTTATTTTTGACATATTTTCCTTAATGTATGTTGGTGTAGCTAAGTAAACTATCAGTATATCTTATTTAAGGTAAAAAGCGAGCAAAATTTCAATCCAATTTTATTGTAAAGAAATTGTTTACACTAGCATTTATTTTTCTCAACATAACTTTTTTCACCTGAGTGATTGCTTTCCAGGCGGCGCTGTCCAGTTTTTGAAAGGCCCGCATTAAATCTAGGCCGGCCATTTTTGCTTTATTTTGTTTTTCTGGCCGTGTCAAAATTTTCTATTATATGTTATGGATAAATCGAATTAAAATACTTTATTTTATCCATAAATATGTTGCTTTTATTTTCGTGTCCTAAACTTATCTTTCGTCTGCTGCGCAGCCTTGTTAAACTCATGTCGAAAAAAGTTGTGTTAAAAAACTTGTCACGTTCGGGGCTTATTTTTTGCCTGGAAATATTATAAAATCTAATAAAGTACATTTTTTAGAAAGTAAATTTAATGCTCAAAGTCCTCTTTATCGGTGATATTATCGGCTCTGCCGGACGCCAGGCCGCGGCCAAAATCCTGCCGGAGTTGCGCGCGCAGTATGCGCCAAATCTGATTATCGCCAATGCGGAAAATTCCGCCGGTGGTTTTGGCCTGACCCTGCCGGTATATAAAGAGCTGACCGAGAAACTAGGCATTCAGGCGCTGACCGGCGGCAATCATATTTTTGATAAAAAAGAAATTTTCAAAGACATTGGTGAAATGCCACTGCTGGCGCGGCCGCTCAATTATCCGCGCTGCGAATACGGCGAAGGCTATGTCCTGCTGAATATCGAGGGTATGCAGGTCATGGTGGCTAATGTCCTGGGACGTACCTTTATCGAAACTCCGCTGGATTGTCCGTTTCAGACGCTGGATAATTTATTGCGCCGGGTAAAGGCTGACGCGGTGATTGTGGATATGCACGCCGAAGCCACTTCGGAAAAAAAGGCGCTGGGTTTTTATCTCGACGGGCGCGTGTCGGCTGTGCTGGGCACACACACGCATGTGCAAACTGCCGATGAACAGATAATGGAAAACTGCTCTGGCTACATTACCGACGCCGGTATGGTCGGCGCGGTAAAATCCAATCTGGGCATGAGCGTTGAGGCCGCGCAAAAAAGATTTCTCTCCGGCCTCAAGGCCAAATTTGAAGTGGCGGAAACCGGCGCGGCGGTTTTTAACGCGGTGTATTTGGAGATAGATGTGCAGGGCAAGTGCACGAAAATAGAGCGTGTAAGCAGGCAGATAGATAACAGCTAAATATCAATTGACTTTCATAATATAAATTACCGTGTAATACGCTGGCAGGTCTATTGCAAATGATTCATCTCCTCCAGTAAGTTCATTTTCCACTGTTTCTGAAGACATCAGTGCATTTCCCACATAATCTTTGTCGTACCACCCTAGTGTCTTATTTGCCATGGCTGCGCCTGCAGTTCCATTCCTGCATTCTGAATTTCCAAATCCAGCTACTCTCTCAGCGTTACTGTCAGTATGGGAATGAAACTTATGAGAATGCTCTTTTTGTGTATGTGTATGGCTGGGCAAATGTTTAACTTCTAATTTTATTTTCTGATCGTTCGTGCCGCCAGTGCCGCCAGCCGGATATTCCGCGCCGCGCAGAAATCTGCCGACCAGATTTGGCGTGTTGCTTCCGGGCGCGCCGTCGCAAACTTTCCAGATTGCCTTAAAAGCGCTGTCTTTAGCGTCCCAGGCGTCTTTACTGAAAGCTAATATCGTGCCCTTTGGAAAAAATCCTAAATTCGCAAAATAATTGTCGTAATCGTCCACTTTAGTTTTAGTAATACCGCTATCCAGCACATTTTGCTGAGCGGCGGTCAATTTGTCCTGTTTTTTATTATCGAGACTATACACCTGCGCTTCGGTGGCAAATTTGACGCCGCTGTTGGTAGCATCGTCAGTTTTAGCCTTGCCCAAGAGCGGCTCGGCCGCCTCCGTTGCCGTGCCGAATGTTTTCACGCCGGTTATCGTCTCGCTTCCGGCTTTGTGCAGCGCGTCGCCGTCTTCAGCTTTTGTGCTTAAAGCAGTCGCCACGGCTTTTTCCGTGGGTATCTTCTCATCGCTGGCGCTGATTGTGTCAGCCGCCAGGGTTGTAACTCTGGGCAACGTGCCAAATGTGCCTGCCGTCGTGCCGGAATAAGCCACAATGTCATTCTTCGTACCCGCGGCTATCTTGTCCTGTTTGCCGCTCCTTAACGCGGCGAGATTTTTCCCGGCCAGTTTCGAGGACGGATAATAACTGTCGCTGGAACTAGTATCCAAAACATCTGCCGTGTCATTAGTTGAAGAGACCTGCTTATTGGCTACATTTTCTTTAGTATGCAGGGCGTTCCTCACGCCTGCGGCCGAAAGCGGTTTCTCTCTGGCAATATTGTAATTCCCCGTTGTAAAATCCGCGTCTGTTGTGTCCGTGTAATTACTGGCCATAAACAACCCCCTTTTGGTGACAATAATCCCCTTCTAAATATTTCTATCTAAAAGACATAGTAAGTATACTATCAATTAGACATTTGTCAAGCACGGCCTCAGACATTAGCATTTGCTGATGGCTTTACGAGAAACGTTTATTCGCAATTTACGCAATGCCCGCAAAGAATCCGGTTTGACTCAGACCAAACTGGCTGACATTTGCAACACTGCCACCAACTACATCAGCGAGATAGAGCTTGGCAAAAGGTTTCCCTCGGTGGAAATGATTGAAAAAATGGCTCAGGCTCTGCAAATCGCTCCGGACTTGCTTTTTAGGAACGCCAAAAAACCGTTCAAAAAAATTATCAACAAGGGCGCTATCTATAAAGTTTTAAGAGACGATATTCAGCGCCAACTGGATCGCACCGCGGAAAAAATACTAAGACGGCTTTAATTGCGCGCTCTTTACAGCTGCCACAAACTCTCGATAGGCAAAGCGTAAAGATTTTTGTCTATTTGCAGTATTTTATGGCCCTGATAAATCACTGCGCCGCAGACAAAACGCTCCGGCAGAGCTTTTTGCAAAAAACGAATATGCTTAAAATCTTCAGGGCTGACGGTTGACGCGGCTTTTACTTCCAGAGCAACCAAATCTCCGCCGGTTTTTTCAATGATAAAATCAATTTCTTTTTGGTCCTGCGTGCGGAAATGATACAGCGTGTGGCCGCCGGGCAGTTGTTTTTTCAGCTCGCTTAAAATAAAGTTTTCTAGAATAAACCCATATAGATCTTGGCGCTGCCGCAGAGCATTGTCCGGCCGTACGCCCAGCAGGTGGCAGAGCAAGCGGGTGTCATTGAAATAAATTTTCGGCGATTTGACAAAACGTTTTTCGATTTTTTTATGCCAGGGCGGTAATAAAGAAACCAGAAAAACATTTTCAAATAAAGCGCGGTAGCGGCGCAGCGTCATCAAGGACAGCTTGGCGGCGTTGGCGAGATCAGAGTCGTTTAGCAGTCCGCCAACGCGGTTGGCCAAGATGCTCAAAAGCCCTGGCAAAGTTTCTATCCGGTCAATGTCCGCCAGATTTTTGATGTCCCGCTCGACCAGCGTGGAGATGTAATTTTGACACCAGGCGGTTTTGTCTTTGACCTGCAGAGCCAGCCGCGGAAAAGTCGCTTTTTCTATGACGCTGGAAATATTTTGCTTGGGCAAAATTTGCAGCGGCTGCAGGGATTTGCGGAACAGTTTTTCCACCAATGTCCCTGGAGTTTTGAACACTTCGGCAGCGGAAAATGGATACATAGTCCGCGTATACATACGTCCCACCAGCGCTTCGGCCAGTTGGGGGAACAGCGCAATGTCAGCTGAGCCGGTCAATAAAAATTTGACGGCGCGCCGCTGGCGTCTGACCCTGTCAATCTTGGCTTTGATCGCCCAAAAAGAACCGGGGATTAACTGCACTTCGTCCAAGATAATCAGGCCGCTGTCGATATTTTCAAAGATACTGCCCGGCGAAGTCAATTCGGCAGCCCGCACGGTGATGTCGTCCAGCGATAGATAAAAAACTTTTTTATACTGCCGGCCGAAATTTTCCACAAAAGTGCTTTTGCCGGTTTGTCTGCCGCCGTTAATAAAGACCGCGTCGATGTCTTGGAAATCTTGGCGGACAGTCTGGCTTAAAATCCGGTTTATTTTGGCCATAAAAGCCCCCTTAGCTTTTCTTGCAAATTTACCACATGTCTATACAAAAATCTACCACTACTCTAGTAAATTTGCAAGGCCGGTTTTAAGGTTTATTCAACTCAGTTTGACTCTATAAAAGCAAGGCCGATTGCGCTAAAATAAATACCATTATGACTAAGCCCCTGCTCAAAGACCTGAAGCTGAACGAAACGACGGATACTTTTTTGGCTGTGGCGCGGCGGCAGGAAAAAACCACCAAGAACGGCGAGCCGTATCTCAATGTGCGTCTGGCTGATGCCAGCGGTGAAACGGAAGCCAATATCTGGAAAGAACACGCTGAGTTGTTTCCGCAAATACAGGAAAACACTGTGGTCAAAGTCCGGGGCGGCTTGAGTGAATACAAAGGCAAACGGCAGTTTAACGTCAGCCAGGTCAGGATTGCCGCGGCTGGTGAATATGAGCTGGGCGATTTTATCCGCCAGACCAAAAAAGATATCGCTCAAACTTTGCGAAAGGTAAAAGATATTTTGCTGGCGGCCACTGACCCGGATTTAAAAAAATTGGCGGAAGTATTTTTAAGCGACGCGAAATTAATGGCCGATTTTGCCAAAGCTCCCGCCGCGCAAAATGTTCATTCGGCCTGTATTGGCGGTTTGCTCGAGCACACCGCGGCGCTGCTGGATTTGGCCTTGTTTGTCGCGGCGCAATACCCTCTGAATAAAGACCTGCTGGTGCTCGGCGCGTTTCTCCACGACATCGGCAAAACCCGCGAGTTGGATTTTGCCAAAATGACTTTTGGCTACACCGACGCCGGCCAGTTGGTTGGGCATATTAATATGGGGCTGGAGATTTTGCAGGAAAAAATCCGCCAGTTGCCTGATTTCCCGCCGGAGAAAAAAATGCTGCTGGAACATTTGATTTTGTCGCATCACGGCCAGCCGGAATTCGGCTCGCCGCGCGTTCCGCTGACCCGCGAAGCCATTGCTTTGCATTTGATTGACAATATTGACGCTAAATTAGTTGGTTTTGATGAGTTTGTCGAAAAAAACCCGACCGACGGCAACTGGACGGCCAAAGCTTTTATGTTTGACAATAAATCGCTATATGTTGGCAAGTAGAAAAATAATATAAAAACTGCATCTTTAATTCTCCAAAATATGCTTTTGCTCTCGCTTAACGAACACAGCGAAGTTAAGTGAGAGACAATCACTCTCTGTATATTAGCAAGCAGAAATAATAATATTAAAGTAACAATATGACTCAGGCGCTGCTATAGATTATTCGAGAATAGCTGCGCAACATTTTATCATTACCTTGAAAAGAAGTTTAGGCTTGTTATAATTCAGGCAATATTTTTTAAGGAGGAAAAAATGATAAAAATAGAGCAAGAAGAAATAAGCAAGGGCGATTGGAAATTTTCGATAGTTGAATCTTTGAGTTATGGTTTTAGAAAAACTAAAAAGTTTTTCTGGGTGATGCTGGGTTTGTACGTTTTGACCGAGTTGGTTCAGTTTGTTTTGAGTTTTGCCAGCAATGTGCTGGTGAGACTTACTATTCAGAGTACTTTGGGATGGCTGGTAATTTTCGCTGTTACGCAGGCGTTTTTACTTTATGTGTCCATTATGATTTCGCTGGGTTGGTTCAGAGTTTTTCTGGCTGTGCTTGCCGGCAAAGTTCCGGAGCTGGCTTATTTTCTGGACACAAAAAATCATAAATATTTTTGGTCTCTAGTTGGCACGAATATTTTGTTTGGACTTACTGTCATAGCTGGCCTGATTTTATGCGTAATCCCGGGT
This sequence comes from Candidatus Termititenax aidoneus, assembly GCA_003864455.1. Taxonomy (GTDB): domain Bacteria; phylum Margulisbacteria; class Termititenacia; order Termititenacales; family Termititenacaceae; genus Termititenax; species Termititenax aidoneus. The sequence goes on from BGZN01000049.1 coordinate 9,103, forward strand.
ATTGTCTGGCTGTATACTTATATGTATGCGCCGCTGCTAGTCGTTGACGAAAAATTAAGTCCGACCAAAGCTCTCGCGGCCAGCCGTAAATTAGTGGCCGGCCAACGTTTAAATTTATTCGTCTGGTCACTGGCGCTAATTGGTATAAATATAGTTGGAATGCTGTGTTTGGGTATCGGCTTGCTGATAACTGTGCCGACCACATATTTTGCTTCAATATATGTTTACGGCAAACTGGCCGGCAAAAAAATTGCCTAGTGTTTTAGTATTAACGAAAAATCGTTGACTAAATAACCGTCGACTAATAAGGCTTGCGGACAAAAGGCGCGGCAGAACTGCAAAACCTGCCTTTTGTCCGCATAGTAAAAACGTTCATCTTGTTCATATAAATGCATGGCGTCTTTATCCAGCAGATTAAAAGCGCAGGCCAGCCGCGAACTGGCGTACATTTTTTCGATGACATTTTGTATGTGCTGCGCTTGATTGTCCGGCCGGTCAAAAATAATATTTAAACTGCCCGACGCCAGAATAATGTCATAATTGCCTAAATCGTCAGCGACAAAATTTCCATTTTTAAATTTGGCTGCCGGATAATTTTTCTGCGCCGCGCTGGTCATTTCCGGCACTAGGTCGAGACCGGTGTAATCCACATTTTGATAACCGCTGGTCTGCAGATAATTGTACAGATCACCCAAGCCGCAGCCAAGATCGAGCAAGGTGAACTTTTCCGTCTGACCTGGCACGGTATATTTGACCAGCGTGTCAAAGCGCGCGCATTGGGTCGAGCGGTCATTGTAAGAAACGGAAAGCACCGATTGTCCGCCATGCCGCCGGATCAAATTGCGGTAAAAATTCAGCAGTTCTTTATAAATCTTTGATTACCTCTTCCGCGATTTGCACGGCGTTGAAAGCCGCGCCCTTGCGCAGATTGTCCGCCACGATAAAAAGCTCCAGGCCGTTGTCGATAGAAATATCCTCGCGGATGCGTCCGACCAGAGTTTCATTTTTGCCGGCAGCCAGTGTCGGCATCGGGTAAATATTTTTTTTCGGCTCGTCCAGCACGATTACGTTTTCGGCCTGCTGGAGCAGCGCGCGCGCTTCAGCCGCGCTGATTTTCTTTTGCGTTTCCACATTGACACATTCCGAGTGGCAGTAAAAAACCGGCACGCGGCAGGTTGTCGCGGTGATGCGCATACTGTCGTCGCCGAAAATCTTTTTGGTTTCATTGACCATTTTCATTTCTTCTTTGCTGTACCCGTTGTCCAGAAAATTATCGATATGCGGCAAAATATTAAACGCGATCTGATGCGGATAAACTTTCGGCTGCACCGGTTTGAATTGCAAAATGTCCACGACTTCCTGCTGCAATTCGTCGATAGCTTCCTTGCCGGTGCCGGACACGGCCTGATAGGTCGAGATGACCAGCCGCTTGATGCCGGCCGCTTCATAAATCGGCTTGAGCGCGACGACCATTTGGGCTGTTGAACAGTTGGGATTGGCGATAATGCCTTTAGGCCGGTTTTTAACTGCGTGCGCGTTGATCTCCGGCACGACCAGCGGCACTTGCGGATCCATGCGGAAAAAAGCGGTGTTGTCGATGACCACGGCTCTTGCTGCCGCGGCTGCTGGCGCGAATTTTTCCGAGACCGCCGAGCCTGCGGAAAATAAAGCGATCTGCACATCTTGAAAAGAGTTTTCTTTCAATTCCTGCACGACGATTTCCCGTCCCTGAAATTCCACGCGCGAGCCGGCGGTGCGCGCTGAAGCCAGCGGAATTATTTTATTTACCGGAAATTTTCTTTCTTCCAGAACTTTAAGCATTTCCTGGCCGACTACGCCTGTCGCACCGACGATCGCCACATTGTATTTTTGGGCCATAATTATGCGCCTTGCCTTGAATTTTGGGCGTGATTATAGCGTAATTTTGTAGTATTATAAAGGTATGGCGAATTTCTTTTCGGTTTTCCAGGAAGTAGCTACGAAATATCCCGAAAATATCTGTTTTGCCGAAGGTGAACAGACTTATGGCGAGGTCTGGCGGCTGGTGCAGGCGAGGGCAGCGGCTCTGCGGTCGCGCGGCGTTAAAAAGGGCGATGTGATCGGGATTTTGAGCAAAAATTCCCCGGAGTGGTGCATTACTTATGCGGCAGTTTTGTCCGTGGGTGCGCTGGCGCTGGTGCTGGACAGCAATTTGCGCGCCGATATGTACCATGAGATGCTGGCGCATGTGAACACCAAAGTCTTGTACACGTCGGCCATGTTTGCCAGCGAGGATTACGGCGTGCCGCAACTGTCTATTGAGGCGGCCGACCCTTACGCTGCTTTTGAGCCGGAGGAAAAAGTGGAAGGCTCAGACCTGGCGATGCTTTTGTACACTTCAGGCACTACCGGCAACCCCAAAGTTGTGCCGCTGACCCACGACAATGTTATCAAGACTACGCAGGTCTGCATCAAACATATCGACGCCGGCCCCGAGGACATGTTTCTTACGATACTGCCGCTGTATCATGTTTACGGTTTGGTCGCCGGATTTTTAGGCGGCTTTTTGTGCGGCGCGACGCTCGTTTTTCAAAATTCACTCAAAGGCACGGATATTTTGAACACGCTGGCCAAATATCCCATCACGATTTTCAGCGCGGTGCCGCAATTGTGGGAAATTTTCTTTGACCAAATCGCCAAAAAAATCAAAAACGAGTCAAAATTTAAGCACGCTTTGTTTATGTTTGTCTTGAAACATGCGCCGAG